>SCVU01000295.1 GCA_004296785.1 Planctomycetota bacterium | reverse complement strand
CGCCGGCGGCCGCATGGCGCGCATGTGGGAGCTGCCGACGCGCGAGCGCGCTGCGCGCGGGAGCGAGCCGCGGCTGTGGCCGACGAGCTACGCCGCGCCGCTTTCGCGCGCGCGCATCGAGCGCGAACCGCTGGCGCGCTTGCGCCACTCGATCACGACGCACCGGATCACGATCGAAGTGCGCGCGGCGAAGCTCGCGTCCGAGCTCGCGCTCGACGTCGAGTCGGGCGCCCCGCTCGCGTGGGTGCGCGCGCGCGAGCTCGAGCGCTACGCGCTGACCGGCATGACGCGCAAGGCGCTGGTGCCGCTCACGGCCGCGCGCGCAGCGCGGCGACGTGCGTCTTCCAGCGCTGCTCGAACGCCGCGTTGAGCTTCTCGAACGCGGCCGTCTCGGCCTTCTCGCGCGTGCGCGGGATGTCCTCGTCGAGGCTCCAGCCGTCGGTCGAGCTCTTGATCGTCTCCGTCGCGTCCGCGACGCCGTAGACGTAGCCGCTGCGCACGTCGATCAGCGCGCCCGACGCCGTCGTCTCGACCTCGATCGACACGAGCGGCAGGAAACCGAGCAGGCCGAGGCTCAGCACGTACAGCCCGGGCAGGTTCGTGCGCGTCTTCGCATACGAGTCGAACGTGTACGCGTAGACGAGATCGGCCTGCACGGCCGCGGCCGCCGCGCGCAACTGCTCCTGCGACTCGATCGTCTGCGCGGCGACCAGCGTGTTGAGCGGCGTGAGATCCGCGACCTCCGGCAGCGCCGCCAGGCGCTGGTACGCCGCCGACGTCACGGCGTCGGCCTTGTTCGCGAGCACGAGCTTCGCCGAGGTCGTGCGCGGCGAAGTCTCGCGGCGCCAGCTCGGCTCGGTCTCGCGGCTCTCCAGGCGCGCGACGGCGACGCGGGCGGGGAGCTGCGCCTGCGGCGCGCGCGCGTACGCGGCCGCGACCGGATCGGAGCTCGCGCCGCTCGCCGCGCCGTTCGCCGCGTCCGGCGCCGGTGCCGCGATGCCGAGCGAGCCGAGATCTCCGCGCCAGTAGCGCTCGTCCGTGCTCGTGCACGCGACCGAGACGACGCAGATCGCGAGCGCGATCACGCGGCCGGCGAAACGTTCGACACAGCGACGGGCCATTCTTTCCTCCGGGGTCGTGGGTGGTGAACCGACTCGCAGCGGGCGCTAGTCTAGCTCGCGGAGTCGATCATCGAGCCGCACTCGCACAGCACACAGCCCGCCGCGCGCCGCGGCACGCACACGCGCAGCCGGCGCAGCGGCGCGAGTCCCGATGGGCTCTCGCGGCGCGGCGTCACGATCGTGGTGCCCGCGTACAACGAGGAGGACGGCATCGGCGGCGTGGTCGAGCGGCTCTCGAAGCTCGCGCTCGGCCGCGAGATCGAGATCCTCGTCGTCGAGGACGGCTCGACCGATCGCACGCGCGCGGTGCTGCACGAGCTGCTCGAGCGCTACCCGAAGCTCGCGGTGATCGAGCACGTGAAGAATCGCGGCTACGGCGCCGCGCTCAAGACCGGATTCGCCGAGGCCGCCAACGAAGTCGTCGTGATCACCGACGCGGACGGCACGTATCCGGAGGATCGGATCGCCGAGCTGCTCGATCGCATCGACGACGGCGCCGAGATGGTCGTCGGCGCGCGGCGCGGCGCGAACGTGCACATCCCGCTCGTGCGCCGGCCGGCGAAGGCGTTCCTCGGCCTGCTCGCGAGCCACCTCGCGGAGGCGCCGATCCCCGATCTGAACAGCGGGCTGCGCGCGTTCCGGCGCGCGCTCGTGCTGAAGTACCGCGCGATCCTGCCCGACGGTTTCAGCTTCACGACGACGATCACGCTCGCCGCGCTGACCAACCACCACCGCGTCGACTACGTCGACATCGACTACGCGCCGCGCAGCGGGCGCTCGAAGATCAAGCCGATCCGCGACACGCTGCGCTTCCTGTCGCTGATCGTGCGCACGGTGCTGTACTTCAACCCGTTGCGGGTCTTCTATCCGATCGCGCTGTTCGTCGGCGTGCTGTTCCTCGGGTCGCTGTGCTACGACCTGTTCTGGGAGCGCCCGGCGAATCTCGGCGACAAGACGGTGCTGATGTTCGTCGCGCTCGTGCAGGTGCTGACGGTCGGCCTGCTCGCCGATCTGATCGAGAAGAAGTCGCGGCTCTAGCGCGTTAGCCGCGGCGCGAGCGGAACGCGCCGCGCACCGCGCGCCGCAGGAAGTGCTCGGCGTCGCGCACTCCCGCGCCGCTCGCCGTGATGCGCGCACCGATCGCGCGCGCGGTCAGGCTGCCGCGGTCGCGCGCATCGAACGCCAACGGCACCGACAGCGCCTCGCCGTCGGGCCGCCCGGAGCGATCCGCGACGCACAGGCTCAGCGCCTCGCCGACGAGCTCGATGCGCAGCACGCGCTCGCGCCCGTCGCAGGTGCGCAGTCGGTAGCACAGCGGGCTCGCGCTCGGCCAGCCGAGCGAGAGGCAGCCGTCGATCTGCACCGAGCGGTTCGCCGCGATCGCGACGCGGCTCGAGGTCAGGTTGAGATCGCGCAGCAGGCACAGCAGCGAGCGCGCGAGCTCGGGAACCGGGTTGGCGGGGCGCATGGGGGACGTGCCCTATCGACCGAATCGCGCCGCGGGTTGACAGTCGGCGGCGCGGCGTTTGGGATGCAGCGATGACCGCGTCCCCCCGCGGGTCGCGCCGGCGCATCCCCTCGCCGTCGCTCCCGACGTTGCATCGTCTGTGCATCGCGGCGCTCGTCGCCGCGCTCCTCGTCGTTTTCGAAGCGCCGAAGCGCGCTCAAGAGGCCAAGGCGGCGACCCCGACCGTCGAGGCGCTCCAGGCGAAGATCGAGGAGAACGGCGACCTCGTCGATCCCGACGTCGTGCACGACCTCGCCGCGCTCGGCACGGGCGAGGCGCTCGACCAGGTGCTCGCCGCGTGCGAGCGCTTCCAGACCGTCTACATGCGCCGCATCGCGATCGGCTCGCTGGTGCGCTTCGCAGGCAAGGACGAGCTCGAGCCGCGCGCGCTCGCCAAGCTGCGCGCGTGCGCGCTCGCGCGCGATTCACGTGAGACGGCCGAGGCCGCGGTGACCGCGCTCGCGTCGTTCCGCGCCAGCGGGCACGCACAGTTGCGCGACGTCGCGGCGCGCGCGCCGCTCGAAGACGTGCGCCTGCTCGCGCTGAAGGAGCACACGGCGGTGCCCGAGCCGTCCGACGCCGCCTGGTATCGCGAGCTGTGGGCGCCCGAGCCCGCGACCGCGCCGCCCGCGGCGCCGAAGCTCGGCGCGAAGAACAAGCCGCAGGCCGGCAAGGGCAAGGCGACGATCCCGCCGCCCGCCGCGGATCCCGAGGCCGAGCCGCCGGCGCGCGCGCCGACCGAGGCGATGCGCGTGCTCGCGTTCGATGCGCTGTCGGCGCGTCTGTCGACGGCCGAGCTCACGCAGGCGCTCGACGATCGCAACCCCGAGATCGCGTCGAGCGCGCTGCTGCGCCTGGAGAGCAACGGCGCGCCCGAGGCACTCGCGCTCGCCAAGCAGCGCTACGCGAGCACGAAGGAGCGCGCGACGGTGCGCGGCAGCGCCGCCGGCGTGATCGCGCGGGCGGACGGCAAGCCGGGCGTGCTGCAGCTGATCGACGACGCCGGCAGCGCCGAGATGCCGCGCCGGCTCCTCGACGAGCTCGCGTCGATCGTCGGCGCGGCACTGGACGCCGAGGTCGAGAAGCGGCTGCAGAAGCTCGTCGGCAAGGGCTCGCAGGGCGCGCGGCTGTTCGCGCTGCGCGCGCTCGCCAAGGGCAGCGAGGCGAAGTACGACGACGCGATCGCGAAGGAGCTCGACGAGAAGGACGAGGAGCTCGTGCTCGCCGCGGCCGAGGCGTTGTCGCAGCGGCGCGCGAAGGACCAGGCGGGCGCGATCCAGCGCGCGCTCGACCGCGCCAAGGACGGCTCGCTGCGCGCGTCGCTGCTCGGCGCGCTGTCGCGCCTGCTGAAGGACGACGCGGCGTGGCGCGCGCGCCTGTCCGAGCTGGCGAACGATCCCGACGACGACGTGCGCAACGCCGCGACGGTCGAGCTCGGCCGCGGCGGCAGCGACAAGGAGCTCGCGCTGCTCGCGAAGTTGCTCGACCACCCGCGCTGGTCGACGCGCCTGGCCGCGATGCGCGGGCTCGAGCTGTTGCACCGCGAGGAATGCGTCGAGCTGTTGATCGAGCGGCTCTCGAAGGAGCACGGACGTCTGACGATGGATTTCGCGGGCGCGCTGCAGCGGCTGACCGGCCGCTCGTTCGGCGCGTACGCGGATCTGTGGCGCAACTGGTGGGACAAGCGGCCGGCCGACTGGCGGCTGCCGGGCAGCGGCGCCGCGCCGAGCACGAGCCTGCCGCGCACCGAGGTCCGCGAGGTCGGCGGCACGCGCGTCGCGAACTTCTTCGGCGCGCGCGTGACGAGCGAGCGCGTCGCGTTCGTGATCGACATCTCCGGTTCGATGGAGGAGCTCGCCGCCGACGGCGACACGCGCCTCGACCACGCGCGCAAGAAGCTCGTCGCGGCGATCCAGAACCTGTCGCCGGAGACGCAGTACAACGTGATCGTGTTCTCGACCTCGGCGACCGCGTGGCGGCGCGGCGTGCTGGTCACCGGGAAGAACGCGAAGGAGAAGCAGCCGACGGCCGGCCAGGCGGCCGAGTGGCTCGAGAAGCTGCGCGCGGGCGGCGGCACGAACTTGTACGGCGCGCTCGAGCTCGCGTTCGCCGACTCCGAGGTCGACACGATCTACCTGTTGACCGACGGCGAGCCGACGCAGGGCGCGATCATCGATCCCGTCGCGATCCGCCAGCGCATCCAGCTGTGGAATCGGCATCGCGGCGTCGTGATCCACGCGATCGCGTTCGGCGGATCGTTCCCGGTCCTCGAGTGGCTGGCCGGCGATTCGGGCGGCACGTATCGCTACATTCCCTGACGCGTGAGTCCCGCAGCGGATCCTGAGACGCCGCGCGCCCCGGCGGCGCTCGGGGGGCGCCTGCTGCGCGCGGGCCTGTCGTTCCTGATCGCGGTCGCGCTCGTGTGGGCGCTGCTCGCGTGGAGCGACGTGCACCCGCGCGAGGTCGTCGACACGGTCGCGCGCATGCCGCTCGGCGCGTTCGCGCTCGCGCTCGCGATCCACTGCGCGATCTACGCGCTGCGCGCGTGGCGCTTTCGCGTGCTGATCCCGAGCGCGCCGCCGCCGACGCTGTGGCAGGCCTGCGTGATCGGCGCGGCGCACAATCTCGCGACGTACCTGTTGCCCGCGAAGACCGGCGAGGGCGCGTGGGTCGTGTACCTGAAGACGCGTCTCGGCGTGCCGTCCAGCGTCGGGCTCGCCTCGCTCGTCGTCGCGCGGCTGCTCGACCTCGCGGTGCTGTGCGGCGAGCTCGGGATCGTGTGCGTGGTGCTCGCGTTCGGAGCGGACGCGGCGAAGCTGCGCTGGCTCGCGCCGGTCGGCGCGCTGTTGCTCGCGCTGACGATTGTGTTCTTCGTGCTCGCGTCGAACAGCCACTGGCTGACGGCGCTCGCGCACGCGCTCCTGCGCGGCAGCGGTCTCTCGCGCACCGGCCTCGGCGCGCGGCTCGGCACCCGGCTCGATTCGATCGCGGCCGCGCTCGTGGAGGCGGCGGCGGGCGGGCGCCTGTGGCGCGCGGCGCTGCTGACCGTGCCGCAGTGGCTCGGCATCTTCGCGTTCTACGCGGTGCTGGCGCGCGCGATGGGGCTCGACGCCGACGTCGGTTTCGTCGAGGCGTGCTTCGGCTCGAGCCTGGCCGTGCTGACGAACCTGCTCCCGATCAACGGTTTCGCGGGCTTCGGCACGCAGGAAGGCGGCTGGGTGCTCGGCTTCGGCGTGCTCGGCGTGCCGCGCGACGCGGCGCTGTCGACCGCGCTCGGCGTGCACGTCGTGCAGCTGTTCGACACGCTCGCGCTCGGCCTCGTCGCGCTCGCGTTGATGGCGTGGCTGTGGCCGCCGCGCCGCGACGTGCGTTAGATTCTGCGCCCCGATGGTCCGCCACGGCGCCTCCGACAACGCGGCTGCTCAGATCGAGCTGCACAAGAAGCTCGCGCCGCGCTACGCGTACCGCTACAGCTTCGAGTTCTCGCGCCTGTTCCAGCAGGACTGGCACGCCGAGATGATCTCGCACGTGCCCGCGGGCTCCAAGCGCATCCTCGACCT
Organism: Planctomycetota bacterium; assembly: GCA_004296785.1. Taxonomy (GTDB): domain Bacteria; phylum Planctomycetota; class UBA1135; order UBA1135; genus GW928-bin9. The sequence continues at coordinate 3,089 of SCVU01000295.1, read as the reverse complement.
CGGCTGCGGCACCGGTTTTTTCCTGGCCGAGCTCGACGCGCGGCACCCGGGCTCGGTCGGGCTCGACATCAGCCACGAGATGCTGCTCGTGTCGAGCGAGTACGTGCCGAGCGCGCGCCTCGTCACCGCGAACGCCGAGAAGCTGCCGTTCCAGCCCGGCTGCTTCGACGTCGTGTTCTGCAAGGGCAGCCTGCACCACACGCGCGACCACGTCGGGTTCCTGTCGAACTGCCGCGAGTCGCTCCGGCGCGACGGCGTGCTGATCATGAGCGAGCCGTGCAACGACAACCCGGTGATCCGGCTCGCGCGCAAGATCCTCTACAAGCGCAGCCAGCACTTCGACGAGGGCGACGAGGGCTTCACGCGCAAGGGGATCGTCAGGCTGTGCGAGCGCGCGGGCTTCGACGTGACGCTGGTGCGCAAGTACGGCGTGCTCGCGTACGTGTTCGCCGGCTTCCCCGACCACCTCGGCGTGCTGCGCTACGTGCCGGGCAACGCGTGGATCACGCGGATGTTCATCGGGCTCGACCGGATGATCTGCGCGATCCCCGGGCTGTCGATCATGGGTTTTCACATCGTGATCGTCGGGAAGCCGCGGAGCTGAAGTGTCGGTCGACGCGCGCTGTCCGAACTGCGAGGCGGCATGCGCGGGCGACTACTGCGCGGCCTGCGGACAGAAGTTGCGCATCGTGTGGAGCGCGCGCGAGCTCTACACGCGCACCGCGATCGACTTCGGCCACCTCGACCACGTCGTCGCGCGCACGCTCTTCGATCTGTTGCGGCGGCCGGCCGCGCTGATCCGCGACAACCTGCGCGGCCGCACGCAACCGTACGCGCGGCCGTTCGGCACGCTGACGCTGGTCGCCTCGGCGTACTTCCTGCTCGTGCTCAGCGTGCCCGAGCTGTTGCCCGGCGCGATGCGCTTCCACGTCTCCGGTGCGCCGACGCCCGAGCAGCAGGCGGTGTACGACCGCGTGCGCGAGGGCACGGCGAAGTTCGCGCAGTACGCGTACCTCGCGGTCGTCCCGATCGCGGCGCTGCTGGGCCGCATGCTCTCGCGCGCGCCGCGGCGCTCGTACGGCGAGTGGGTGCTGATCCAGGCCTACGTGTACTGCGGGCTCGCTCTGCTCGAGCTCGTGCTCGCGCTGCCGTTCGTCGCGTGGCCGGAGGCGTACGAGCGCGCGGCGCGCGGGCCGCTCGCGATGCTCAGTTGGGCCTACGCGACGTGGGCGCTGCGCGGCGTGCTCGACATCGGTTGGGTGCGCGCAGTGTTTCACGCGTTGCTTGCGACGATGCTGCCGGCCACGCTGATGCGCGCGAGCGTCTCGCTCGGCGTCTACCTGTGGCTGCACTTCGGTGGGGGCGGCGCATGAGCGCGCCGGCGCCCTGCCCGAACTGCGGCACCGAGCCGATCGGCGCGTACTGCCACGCGTGCGGGCAGCAGCAGCAGGTCGAGCACACGCTCTTCACGGTGCTCGGCAAGACGGCATCCGACATCGGGCACCTCGATCAGGTGCTCCTGCGGACGCTGGTCGATCTGTTGCGCCGGCCGGGGGATCTCGTGGCGGACGTGCTGCGCGGCAAGACGAAGCCGTACGCGAAGCCGATCGCGACGCTCGTGCTCGTCGCGTCGACGCAGTTCCTGATCATGCGCCTGACGGGCTACACCGAAGCGATCGCGATCTTGCAGGCACAGCGCGACCAGGGCATCGCCGCATCGCTCCAGCAACGCATCAACGAGATGATGCTCGAGTGGGGACAGTACGTCGGACTGTTCGCGCTGCCGTTCGCGTCGTTCTCGTCCTGGCACATCGACGGGCGGCGCCGTCCCTACGGTCACTGGCTCGTGTTCTACGCGTACGCGGTGGCCGGGACGAGCGTGATCGGAATCCTCGTAGCGCTCCCGTTCATCGGTCACCCGCGCATGTACGCCGGCGCGATGGTCGCGCAGATGCCGCTGATGGTCGCCTATTTCGCGTGGGCGGCGCGCCGTGCGTTCGGCATCGGCTGGCTGCGCGCGATCTTCGGAGTCGCGGCCCCGTGGTTCTTCGCGATCATCATGATGAGCTTCGTCCTGCTCATCATCGGTCTCGTGGTCTTGCTGATCGTTTCCCCGGCCTGAACCGGCCGGCGCCGAACTTGTTCGCGTCGAAGGTCGGCGCGCTCATCCGCGCCGCGCGCGCGTCGGCCTCGCCCGCGTCGAGCTCGCGCCGCCGCGCGACCGCGCGGAAGATCGCGAGGCCCTGTGCGCGCGCGCGGATCTCGCGCAGCGTGCGGCCCGCCGGCGCATCGGGCCACGGCTCCGCATGCTCGCTCCACTCGAACAACTGCGGCGCGTGCTCTCCGGTCCACTTCCAGTACGCGGGATTGTCGGTTTGGAACACGAACAACCCGCCCGGCACGAGCACGCGCCAGATCGCGAGCAACGTGTGCGGCGCGAGCTGCCTTCGATCGAGCTTCGCTGCGTCGTAGTACGGCTGCGGGTGATACAGGTGCACCTCGTCGACGCTCGCGCTCGGACAGCGCGACACGACGAACTCAGTCGCGTCACCCCACGCGAACTTGCAGTGCGACAAGCCGCGCTGGCCGGCGCGCAAGCTCGCCAAGCGCAGCGCCGGCGGCACGAGCTCGACGCCGAGGTGGTCGTGCGTCGATCGCCGCAGCGCGGACGAGACGAGATACAGCCCGTTGCCGCAGCCGAGGTCGAGCACGCGCGGCGCGACGCGGCCGAACCAGCGCTGCCAGTCGAACGGCTCGACGCGGCGGTCGAGCATCACGCGGGTGCGGACCCAGTCGGTCTTCGGAAGCACGGTGCCGGGGAAGGTCTCGGCGGGGTCGAACTTCGGTGGAGTCGATCGGTGGCGACGCGGTCGGTGCACGCGGGAAGTGTAGGGTCCGCGCCTGCGGCGCGGACTGACGCGGCCGAGGACCGCCGCGTGACTTCGCGTTCGATCGGGCGCGAGGACGCGCCCGATCGAACGCGAAGTTCGATTTGAGAGCGCGTTGAAAACGCGGAGGGGCGTTGAGGGAGAACTCGCCGGTCGGGAGGGAACGGCGGTGTCAGGAGCTTCGACGGGCGCGCGGATCGC
>SCVU01000294.1 GCA_004296785.1 Planctomycetota bacterium | reverse complement strand
GGCCGGCGGCCTCGTTCGATCTGATCTACGTCGATCCGCCGTTCAACACCGGCCGCGTGCAGCGGCGCGTGCGCCAGAAGAGCACGCGCGACGACGCCGGCGATCGCACCGGGTTCTACGGGCGGCGCTACCGGACCGCGACGCTGGGCTCGAGCTCGTTCGACGACGCGTTCGACGACTACCTCGCGTTCCTCGAGCCGCGGCTCGTCGAGGCCAAGCGCCTGCTCAGTACGACCGGCTCGTTCTTCCTGCACCTCGACTGCCGCGAGGTGCACTACGCGAAGGTGCTGTGCGACCGCGTGTTCGGTCGCGACTGCTTCCAGAACGAGATCATCTGGGCCTACGACTACGGCGCGCGCAGCCGCTCGCGCTGGCCGGCGAAGCACGACAACATCCTCTGGTACACGGCGGATCCGGCGCGCTACACGTTCGACTACGACGCGATCGAGCGCATCCCGTACATGGCGCCCGAGCTCGTCGGAGCGGAGAAGGCCGCGCGCGGCAAGACGCTCACCGACACGTGGTGGCACACGATCGTCAGCCCGACCGGCAAGGAGAAGACCGGGTACCCGACGCAGAAGCCGCTCGGTGTGCTGAAGCGGATCGTCGCGGTGCACTCGAAGCCGGGAGATCGCCTGCTCGACTTCTTCGCGGGCAGCGGCTCGTTCGGCGCGGCGGCGCTCGAGCTCGGTCGCGACTGCGTGCTCGTCGATTCGAGCGCGGAGGCGGTGCGCGTGATGCGCGCGCGCTTCGGCGCGCGGCGCGCGCGCAAGCCGGTGGTGCGCGGGGTCTCGTGAGAGCGCGCGCGATCGCATTGATCGCCGCGGCGAACGTGCTCGGCGGCCTCTCGTACGTCGGGCAGAAGTTCGCGCTCGACGGCCTGCCGCCCGCGACGATCACGTGCATCCGCAACCTCGTCGGGCTCGCGTGCCTCGGCGCGTGGGTCGCGATCGCGCGGATCTCGTTCGCGCGCTGGTCGCGCGCGGACTTCATGCGCGCCGCGCTGCTCGGCACCGCAGCGTACGGTCTGCCGATGCTGCTCGGCGTGATCGGCATCCGCATGTCGACGTCCGCGAACGGCTCGATCCTGATCCTGCTCGAGCCGTGCGCGATCCTGTTCCTGTGTTGGCTGCTGTTGCGCGAGCGCCTCGGCGTCGGCCAGATCCTCGGCGTCGCGCTCGGTCTCGTCGGCGCTCTGTCGGTCGTGCTCGACGGCGCCGGCGAGGCCGGGCTCGCGGACCTCTTCAAGGGCGAGTACGCGCGCGGCAACGCGATTCTCGCGTTGCACGGGATCCTGTGGGGGCTCTACACGCCGATCTCGAAGGAGCTCGCCGACAAGCACGGCGCGGTCGAGATCACGTTCCTCTCCGTGCTGTTCAGCCTCGTGCTGATCGCGCCGTGGAGCTTCGCCGAGCGCGCCGAGTGGCATGCGGGACCACAGCTCGCGCCGGCGCTCGCGTGGTCGATCGGACTCGGCGTCTTGATCACGTTCGTCTCGACCGTGCTGTGGCTCGCGGCGCTCAAACACCTCGAGGCGTCGTTCGTCGCCGTGTTCATCTTCCTGCAGCCGCTCGCCGGCGTGCTCGCCGGGATGTGGCTGCTCGACGAGCCGCTCTCGACCGGCGCGCTGTGGGGCGGGCTCGTGATCGCCGCCGGCGTGCTCGTGTCGACGCTGTGGCCGGGCAAGCGCCCCGGTAATCCGCTGGCCGAGCCCGCGCGGTGAGCTCGATGCGCGACGAGCTGCCGATCGACGCGCACCTGCCGGAGATCGCGCGCGCGCTGCGCGAGCGCGGCGCGCTCGTGCTCGTCGCCGAGCCCGGCGCCGGCAAGACGACGCGCGTGCCGCCCGCGCTCGTCGACGCGGGCCTCGCGGGCGGCGGACAAGTCGTCGTGCTGCAGCCGCGGCGCCTGGCGGCGCGCGCGGCGGCCGCGCGCATCAGCGCGGAGCGCGGCGACTCACCCGGCGGTTTCTGCGGCTGGCAGATCCGCTTCGAGAAACAGGCCAGCGCGCGCACGCGCGTGCTCGTCGTCACCGAGGGGATCCTGACGCGGCGCCTGCAGGACGATCCGACGCTCGACGGCGTCGGCATCGTCGTGCTCGACGAGTTCCACGAGCGCAGCCTGCACGCGGACCTCGCGCTCGCGCTGCTCGCCGCGGTGCGCCGCGAGCTGCGGCCGGACCTCAAGCTCGTCGTGATGTCGGCGACGCTCGAGGCCGAGCCGGTCGCAGCGTTCCTCGACGCGCCGATCGTGCGCGTGCCGGGGCGCAGCCACCCGCTCGAGATCGAGTACGCCGATCCGCCGCGCGAGGCGGGCGCGGTCGAGCGCGCGCTGCTCGGGCTGCGCGCCGCGCTCGCGCGCCGCGAAGGCGACGTGCTGTGCTTCCTGCCGGGCGCCGGCGAGATCGAGCGCGTCGCGAACGAGCTCGCGCGCGGCGGCTCGTGCGCCGACGCGGCGCGCGACTGCGACGTGCGCGCGCTGCACGGCGACCTCGCGCTCGACGACCAGGAGCGCGCGCTGCGCCCGGGCCCGCGCCGCCGCGTGATCCTGTGCACGAACATCGCCGAGACCTCGCTGACGGTGCCGGGCGTGCGCATCGTCGTCGACACCGGGCTCGCGCGCGTGCTCGCGCACGATCCCGACAGCGGACTCGACCGGCTCGAGCTCGCGCGGATCAGCAAGGCCTCGGCCGCGCAGCGCGCCGGCCGCGCCGCGCGCACCGCGAGCGGCGTCGCGATCCGCGCATGGAGCCGCGCCGAGCAGACGCTGATGCGCGCGCACGACGTGCCGGAGATCCGGCGCGTCGACCTCGCGCGGCCCGCGCTCGAGCTGCACGCGTTCGGCGAGCGCGATCTTTCGCGCTTCGGCTGGTTCGAAGCACCGGAGCCCGCGGCGCTCGAGCGCGCGGAGCAACTGCTCGTCGGCATGGGTGCGATCGAGCGCGAGTCGCGCGCGCTGACGCCGATCGGAGCCGCGCTCGCCGCGCTGCCGCTGCACCCGCGCCTCGCGCGCGTGCTCGTCGGCGCGCACGAAGCGGGCATGACCGCGGACGGCGCGCTGCTCGCGGCGCTGTTGTCCGAGCGCGATCTCGTGCGCCGCTCCGAGCGCGTCGGCGCGCGCGGCGGCGCGTGGCTCGCGACGGGCCCGTCCGATCTGCTCGCGCGCCGCGATCTGTTCGTCGCCGAGGAGCGCGGACGCTCGAGCGGGCTCGTCGATCGCGGCGCCGCGCGGCGCGTCGCGGACACGGCGGCCCAGCTCGAGCGCCTCGCCGCGCGCTCGCTCGGTCGAGCCGGGGCGACGCCGGCGACGAGCGAAGCGCGCGAGGACGCGCTGCTGCGCGCGATCTGGCTCGGCTACGCCGATCGCGTCGCGCGGCGGCTCGCGCCCGGTCGACCGGAGGCCGCGGTGATGGGCGGGCGGCAGGTCGCGCTCGGTCCCGACAGCGTCGTCACCGAGGAGCCGCTCTTCGCCGTGCTCGACGCGGATGCCGGCGGCTGGTCCGGCGCGGCACGCGCGCGCGTGCGCAGCGCGAGCGTCGTGCGGCGCGCGTGGCTCGAGCGCTCGGCGCTCGGCATCGCGACCGAGCGCGCGGTCGAGTGGGACGCGGCGCGCGACCAGGTCGTCGGCATCGTGCGCACCTTGCACGGCGATCTCGTGCTCGACGAGGGCCGCACCGGCAGCGTCGACGCCGCGCTCGCAGCGCGCATGCTGGTCGATCAGGCGGCCAAGGCGCCGGAGCGCGCGCTCGCGCTGACGGACTCGGCCGCGGCGCTGCGCGAGCGGCTCGCGTGCCTCGCCGAATGGATGCCCGAGCTCGCGCTGCCCGGCGTCGCGGACGCGGATCTGCTGGCGGCGCTCGACGGCTGGATCGACCGCGCGACGTCGTTCGCGGATCTGCGTGCGCTGCCGTGGAGCGACGTGTTGATGTCGCGGCTGTCGCGCGAGCAGCAGCTCGCGCTCGAGCGGCACGCGCCGGAGTCGCTCGCGCTGCCGAGCGGTTCGACGCGGCGCCTGGAGTACGCGCGCGGCAAGCCGCCGGTGCTCGCGGTGCGCTTGCAGGAGCTGTTCGGACAACCCGACACGCCGCGCGTCGCGAACGGCAAGATCGCGGTGCTGTTGCACCTGTTGTCGCCGAACCAGCGCGTCGTGCAGGTCACCGCGGACCTCTCGAGCTTCTGGAACAACACGTACCCGCAGGTGCGCAAGGATCTGCGCGGCCGCTATCCGAAGCACTCGTGGCCCGACGATCCGTGGACCGCGGAGCCGACGGCGCGCGCGAAGCGGCGGCCGCGCGGCTAGCGCGACCGCCGCGTCGGGCGCGCGCTACGGCTGCACGATGGCGGCCAGCCCGTTGCTCGCCGACAGGCCGAACGGCAGCGACGGCGTGCACGGACCCGCGGTCCACGGCCACGCGAGCTGCGCGTACAGCGACACGCCGATCAGGCTCGCGTCGTCGGGAATCGGAAGCGCGAGCGCGCCCGCACCCGACGGCGTGCCGGCCGTACCCACGACGAAGAACCCGTTCGGGTGCAGCACGTCGACGTGCAGCGGGATCCCGATGCCGAGCAGATCGGCGCCCGTCGGCACCGGTGCGAGCGGCCCGAAGCCGATCAGTGCGAGACCGCCGGAGCTCGCCGGCGCGTTCTGCCACTCGAGCGCGAAGCTCGCGTTGCCGGCGTGCGGCGTCGACGATCCGGTGAGCGCGTGCGCGCCGCCGCAACCCGGCAGGCCCGGGCCGTACGCGACGAGCCCGACCTTCGCCTGCGTGCCGTTGAGCCACACGTCGATCGACGACGAGCCCAGGTTCAAGAGGTCGATGCGACCGTCGGCGTCGAAGTCCGTGGCGATGCCGGCCGTGCCGTATCCACCGCCCGTGAGCACGGCCTCCGGCGCGTACAAGCCGCCGTTGCCGTGGCCGCGGAAGAGCTGGACGCCGAACGACGAAGAGTAGAGCGCGACGTCGAGCTTCCCGTCGCCCGAGAAGTCCGCGCAAGCGAGATCGCTCGTGTAGCCCGCGCCGTACGACTGCGGCGCGTCGAACGCGAAGGGTCCGCTCGCGCGCAGCACGACGAGCGCGGGCGCCGTCGATTGCCCGCCGCTCTGGCGCAGCAGCAGGTCGGGCCGGCCGTCCGCGTCGAGATCGGCGAGCGCGATGTGCGTCGGCTCGAACGGCAGCGCGTGCGGCACGACCTGCGCCGGATGAGCGAACGTCCCGGTCGCCGTGCCCGCGTAGATCGAGACGCGCACGCCGCCGGATTGCAGCGTGCACGTCGCGAGGTCGGAGCGGCCGTCGAGGTCGAAGTCGCCGAGCGCGAGCGCCGGGAACCCGGAGCTCGGCACCGCGCTCGCGATCAAGTCGAACGGCTGCGCGGGCAACAGGTCGCCCGCTCCGTCGCCGCGCAGGATCCAAGCGCGCGCCTGCGTCGGCTGCGCGTGCAGCGTCACGACGTCGAGCGCGCCATCGCCGTCGACGTCGCCCGTCCGCAGCGACTGGAACGCGGCCGCGGTCGTCGGATGGCCGACGAGCAGGCCGAACGTGCCGTCGCCGTTTCCCTTGCGCACGAACACGGTGCCCTTGTCGGGACTCGAGCTCGATGCAGCCAGCGCGACGAGGTCCAAGTCATCGTCGTCGTCGAGATCGGAGAGCTGCACAGAGCTCACCAGCGCTCCCGGCATCGAGTACAGCGTCCCGAACTGGAAGCCGGTCGTCTGGAACCCGAGCGCGACACCGACCTCGCTCGACGCGGTCGCCCAGACGAGGTCGCGTTTGCCGTCGCCGCTCAGGTCGACGTGGGCGAGCGGGTGCTGCACGCTGGTGACCGGCCCGATGGAGAACGCCTGGTGGCCCGGTGCGATGCCCGTGGCAGCGAGCTCGACGACGGTCTGCACCGCGCCCGGCACGATCAGTTCGTCGCGCCCGTCGCCGTCGAAGTCGAGCGCGACGCGCGGCGCGGCGCGCACGCCGGAGGACAGCGGCGACGCGAAGCCGCCGTTGCCGAAGCCGCGGTAGGTCGACAGCGTCGACTCCACGCCGGTCGACACGGCCGCGTCGAGCGCCTCGTCGCCGACGAGGTGCGCGAGCACGACGGACTGCACGACACCGGTGGTCGTCTTCGTGATCGAGGGCGGCGTCAGGCCGGCGCCGCCGCCGAGGAAGCTCGTGAACGAGTTCGCGGAGCTCCACGCGACCACGTCGTCGGCGCCGTCGGCATCGAGATCGCCGATCACGAGGCGCCGCGCGCCGCTGGGGGAGACGAGCGTCGTGCCGAGCGAGAACCCGCCCGAAGCGCCGGCGCTCGCGACGACGAGTGCGCCGCCGGTCGCGCCGACGAGCAGTTCGAGGTCGCCGTCGCCGTCGAAGTCTCCGCTCGCGAGCTCGTCGTACTCGGCCGGCAGCGCGGTGACGACGCCCGCACCGAGCCCGCCTGCGGGCAGGCCGCGCAACAGCTCGAGCTGCGGCGGGCCGTACTCGAGCAACGCGAGATCCGCGCGGCCGTCGGCGTCGAAATCTGCGATCGCGAGACGGCGCGCGTTGCCGAGGTGCGCCAGCGAGATCGGAGGCGAGAACGCTCCGCCGGCCAGCCCAGTGCTGACCGTGATTCCGCTGAGGCCCGCGAACGGGCTGTTCGCCGCCACGAGGTCGAGCCGGCCGTCGCCGCTGATGTCGCCGAGCGCGAGCGCCGCGGGCGTGACTCCCGGGAAGTGCAGCGGGCCCGACGCGAACGCCGGGCGCGCGAGCCGCTGGAAGTGCGGCACGATCGCGCCGACGAACGGATTCTGCCCGACGCCGGCGACCAGATCGGTCAGTCCGTCGGCGTCGAGATCTCCGACGGCCCAGGCGTCGAGCGGGCCCGCGGCGAACGGCAGTTGGGGCGGCAGCGAACCGGACAGCGGAAACGCCGCGAGTTGCGCGAAGCCGCACGTCGAGCAGACGAGCGAAAACGATCCGAGCAGGAGCGCCGGCGGTGCGAGCCGCCGTGCGCGGGGGAGCGAAGTCATGGAGCCTCCTAGTGAAGAGTCGCCGGAGGCGCTTGAGCCGCGAGCGCGGCGCTCGCGCAGCCGGCTGGGCTGGGACGCCTACCCTAGCCAGCGACCGCGCGTCGGTTTCCATCGCGGCGATCGCGCTCGAGCAATCCAGTTCGCGCTGCGCGTGGTTCTGGCGCGCGCACCGTCAGCGCGCGAGCCGCAGCACGGGCCGCACGCCGAGGAAGTTCGTGCCGAAGCCGACTTCGCCGGCTTCGCGCCGCGCGACGCGCGCAGTCGACGGGCCGTAGCCGAACGAGCTGCCGCGGATGACGGGCGCGAAACGCCCTTCCGTGTCGAGCATGCGCGTGCGCGGCGAGCCGCTCGCGTCGCGCTCGGTCGGATACAGGCCGTAGCCGTCGCGACACCACTCCTGCACGTTGCCCATCACGTCGTGCAGTCCGAAAGCATTCGCGCGGAAGCGACCGACCGGCGCGTCGAGGGGAAAACCGTCGTCGAACTCCGGCCACTCGTCGAGGCCGGGCCAGTTCGCGCCGGCGCGCGCCGCGGAGGCGTCGCCGATGTTCGCCGCGCCGCGCAGGGACTCGCGCTCCCGTCCCGTCCACCACGGGTCGCTCGTTCCCGCGCGCGCCGCGTACTCCCATTGCGGCTCGCTCGGCAGCTCGAGCGCCGCGCGCGCGAGCACTTCCGTCGCGCGCTCCCAGCTGATGTTCGTCTGCGGGTTGTGCCACGTCGCCGTCACGCCCGCGATCTCCACGCCCGCCGGGTACGAGCTCGGGTTCGGTTCGCCCAGGTTCGACCACTGGCGCTGCGTGAGCTCGTACTTCGAGATCAGGAACGGCTCGAGCTGCAGGTCGAGGATCGGCTTCTCGTCGACCGCCGCGGCGGGGTCGTAGTTCGGTGCGTCCGGATCCGTCGCCTGCGCGCCGAAGCGAAACGCACCGCCCGGCAACAGCACGAGCACGACGCCCATCTCGTCGCTCGGTGCGATGCGGCCGTCGGCGCCGCGTGCGGGCCGTGCGCCGGTCTGCACGTGCCAGAACTCGAGCAGCTGCGACTGTGGATCGACGCCGAGCGGCACGAGACCGAGCTGCGGCACGAGTGCGAGCCCGGCGTAGCGGTCGGAACTCGCCGCGATCGCGCGCGCCTCGTCCCACGCGGCGCGCGGCTCGACGAGCGTGCGCTGCTCGAGCGACTCGGCGAACGCGATGCGGCGCTCGACGTCGGGGATCCGCTGCGCGGCGAAATCGCGCAGCTTGTGCGCGAGCTCGGTCAACGTCTCCTGCCACCACTCGCGTTCGAGCCCGGTCGCAGGCGCGCTGCCCGAGCGCAGTTCGGCCAGCACGCGCTCGTGATCGACGCTGTGCGCGGCGAGCTCGCGCGCTGCGCCGAGCCACGCGCGCAGCGGTCCGAGCTGCGCCGGATGCGGCGGCCACAGCGTGCGCGCGCGCTCCTCGAGCTCGGCGAGGCGCCGCAGCTCCGACAGTCGCTTCAGATCGACCAGCGTCGCGTCGGCGCGCGCCTGCGCGCGCTCGGCGTTCCTGCGGCCGATCGACTCGACGCGCGAGCTCCACGCGAGTCCGCCGACGATCGCGCACAGCGCGGCGGCGCTGGCCGCCGCGAGCGCGCGGTTGCGACGCACCCATTTCTTGAGCTCCGGCCAGGCGCCGCTCTCGTACGCGCGCACGACGCGGCCCTCGAGCCACGCGCGCAGGTCCGCGGCGAGCGAGCGCATGTCGGCGTAGCGGTCCGCGCTCGCGCGCGCCATCGCCTTGTCGCAGATCGCCGCGAGCTCGGTCGGCGCGGCGGGCGCCGCGCGCGCGAGCGGCTCCGGCGGTCCCGCGCGCAGTCGCGCGAGCACCTCGTGCGCCGCCGCGCTTCGGTCGGCGTGTGCGTACGGAGCACGACCGGCGAGCACGTGGTAGAGCAGCGCTCCGAGCGCGTAGACGTCGGCCGTGGGACCGACCTCGTCGAGCTCTCCGCGCGCCTGCTCGGGCGGCATGTAGTGCGGCGTCCCGACGACGTCGCCGGCCTGCGTCAGCGCGCTCGAGCCGTGCGCGCTGTCCGACGTCCGCGCGTGTGCGTGGAATCCGTCGCTCGCGGCCGTCCGCGGCGAGCGCGCGAGCCCCCAGTCCATCACGTACACCTCGCCGTAGCCGCCGAGCATCACGTTCGACGGCTTGAGGTCGCGGTGCACGACGCCGCGGTCGTGCGCGAAGCTCATCGCGTCGGCGACGCGCGTCAGCGCCTCGACGAGGCGCGCGAGCGACCACGGCGAGCCGCTCTCGCCGCGCCGTGCGAGCGCATCCTGCATCGAGATGCCGCGCACCAGCTTCATCGTGAAGAACAGCCTCCCGCCGGCGTCGAGGCCGACGTCGTGGATCGGCACGATGCCCGGGTGGTCGAGCTGCGCGGTCACGCGCGCCTCCTCGAGGAAGCGACCGATGCTGCGCGAGCTCGTGCTGCCCGGCCCGCCGCCGTGCAGCACCTTCATCGCGAGCTCGCGATCGAGATCGAGGTCCGTCGCGCGGTGGATCGCGCCCTGCGCACCGCGCGCGAGTTCGTCGCCGACCCGGTAGCGCTCGATCGGGCGGCGCGCGCGATCGAGGCCGTCGAGCTCAGCCCGCGCGCCGGTGCCGGCGTGCGCGTCGGCGGCGCCCGGCGCGAGCGCGACGCCGCGCAACCGCTCGAGCAGCTGCCAGCGCGCGGCGAGCGCGCGCAGCGCGGCGTCCTCGGCCGGATGCGCGCGGCACAGCTCGTCGAGGTCCTGCGCGCCGCCCGCGGCGCGCTGCGCGAGGTACTCGAGGAACACGCGCTCGGCGTTCGAGTCGTCCGCGATCGAGCGTGAGTCGTCCACGCGGCGCCCTCTAGCTCGTCCGCGCGCCGCGGTCGCGCAGTCTGGCCTCCAGCAGCGCCGCGAGCTTCAGCGACGCGCGCCGGTACAGCTCCTGCGCGGCGTGCACGTCGAGCTCGAGCGCGGCGCCGGTCTCGTCCCACTCGAGCAGCTCGTAGTCGCGCAGCAGCACGATCTCGCGATGGCGATCGGACAGCTCGAGCACGCAGGCGTCGTAGAGCTCGCGCAGCTCGCGCCGTTCGGCGACCTCGCTCGGCGAGGCCTGCGCCGCCGCGGGCTCGCGCGTAGTTCCGGTCGCCGAGGCGCCGGCGACGTCGAACGGCACCTGGCGCGCGAGGTCG
>SCVU01000293.1 GCA_004296785.1 Planctomycetota bacterium | reverse complement strand
GGCGTTTCAGGTGAGCCTCGCGCACGCGATCTTGCTCCGCCAACAGCCGCAACGCCTCGCGGATGACCTCACTCTGGTTGTTGTAGAGCCCCGACTGGACCTTGCGATGGACGAGCTGTTCGAGCTCCCGCGTGAGGTTGACGTTCATGGATCGATCGTCAGTGGACTGTCGAACATTGTCAATGCATGACAATCAAATCCGGCGAGTCGACGATCGCGCAAGCGTTCGTCGATTCGCCGGTTCGGCGCTGAGCCCCGCCGATCTGGGCACGCGGGGAACACGAGCCTCTGGCTTCGCGGCTCCGCCTCCGCGCTCACCGCCGCTTCGCGGCCGGCAGATCGAAGCGATCGAGGTGCATCACCTTCGTCCACGCCGCGACGAAGTCCGCGACGAACTTCGCTTCGCCGTCGGCGCTCGCGTAGACCTCAGCGATCGCGCGCAGCTGCGAGTTCGAACCGAACACGAGGTCGACCGCGCTCGCGGTCCACTTCAACTGGCCGCTCTTGCGATCGCGCCCCTCGTAGCTCGCCGGATCGCCGCTCGACTTCTGCCACGCCGTGCCGACGTCGAGCAGGTTCACGAAGAAGTCGTTGGACAGCGTCCCCGGCCGACTCGTGAACACGCCGTGCTTGGACCCGCCGTGGTTCGCGCTCAACACGCGCAGCCCGCCGACGAGCACCGTCATCTGCGGCGCGCTCAGCCCCAACAGTTGCGCGCGGTCGACGAGCAGCTCGGCCGCCGGCCGTCCCACGCCGGCGCGCACGTAGTTGCGGAAGCCGTCGGCGCTCGGCTCGAGCACCGCGAACGACTCGGGGTCGGTCGACTCCTGCGTGGCGTCGGTGCGACCCGGCGCGAACGCGATGCGCACGTCGCGGCCCGCGCGCCGCGCGGCTTCCTCGACGCCCGCGTCGCCCGCGAGCACGATCAGATCGGCGAGCGAGATCCGCTTGCCGCCGGATTGCGCCCCGTTGAACTCCGCGCGCACGCGTTCGAGCACGCCGAGCACCTTCGCGAGCTGCGCCGGCTCGTTGACCTCCCAACCGTTCTGCGGCGCGAGCCGGATGCGCGCGCCGTTCGCGCCGCCGCGCATGTCCGAACCGCGGTAGGTCGAGGCCGACGCCCACGCGGTCGCGACCAGTTGCGCGATCGACAGGCCGGACGCGAGCGCCTTGCGCTTCAGCTCGGCGACGTCGCGCTCGTCGACGAGCGCGTGGTCGACCGCCGGCAGCGGATCCTGCCACGCCTGCGTCGGCGGCACGAGCGGCCCGAGCAGCCGCGCGCGCGGCCCCATGTCGCGGTGCGTGAGCTTGTACCAGGCGCGCGCGAACGCCGCGTTGAACTCGATCGGGTTCGCGTGGAACCGCTCGGAGATCTTGCGGTACGCGGGATCCGTGATCAGCGCGAGGTCGGTCGTGAGCATCGACGGCTGGTGCAGCTTGTTCGGATCGTGCGCGTCGGGCACGTTGCGACCCGCGTCGCCCTTGGGCTTCCACTGCTGCGCGCCGGCCGGGCTGTGCGTCAGCTCCCACTCGTAGCGGAACAAGTTGCGGAAGTAGCCCTGCGACCAATCGGTCGGCGTCGACGTCCACGCGCCTTCGAGGCCGCTCGTGATCGTGTGCGCGCCGCTGCCGGTGCCGAACGAGTTCTTCCAGCCCAGGCCCTGCTCCTCGAGCGGCGCGCCCTCGGGCTCGGGGCCGACGTGCTTGCGCGGATCCGCCGCGCCGTGCGTCTTGCCGAGCGTGTGTCCGCCGGCGATCAGCGCGACCGTCTCCTCGTCGTTCATCGCCATGCGCGCGAACGTCGTGCGGATGTCGCGCGCGGCGAGCAGCGGATCGGGCTTGCCGTTCGGGCCCTCCGGATTGACGTAGATCAGGCCCATCTGCGTCGCGCCGAGCGGCCGCGCGAGCTCGCGCTCCGGACCCGCGACGCGCTTGTCATCGAGCCACGTCTTCTCCGGTCCCCAGAACACGTCGAGCTGCGGCTCCCACACGTCCTCGCGCCCGCCGGCGAAGCCGAACGTCTCGAAGCCCATCGACTCGAGCGCGACGTTGCCCGTGAGGATCATCAGGTCGGCCCACGAGATGCGCTGGCCGTACTTCTGCTTGACCGGCCACAACAGGCGGCGCGCCTTGTCGAGGCTCGCGTTGTCCGGCCAACTGTTGAGCGGCGCGAAGCGGATCGTGCCGTCGGCCGAACCGCCGCGGCCGTCCGACACGCGGTACGTGCCCGCGCTGTGCCAAGCCAGGCGGATGAACAGCGGCCCGTAGTGTCCGTAGTCGGCGGGCCACCACGGCTGCGACGTCGTGAGCATCGCGGCGATGTCCTTCTTCAGCGCCGCGAGGTCGAGCTTCGCGAACTCGGCCGCGTAGTCGAAGTCCGCGCCGAGCGGATTGCCCGCGGGCGGGTTCTGGTGCAGGACGCGCAGGTCGAGCTGGTTCGGCCACCAATCGGCGTTGGTCATCGCGCCGGAGACGGAGGTTTGGTCGTTCATGGGGATCCGGGTGGATGCGATATCTGGTCTAGTGTTAGACAGCGTCTAGTATTCGCAGCGCCGTCCACTCCGTCAAGAGTAGCGTCGCGAGGGGCGCCGACCCGGCGGACCCTGCGGACCCGGCCGACCCCGCTTACCCGGCTTGCGCCTGCGGACCGGCCGCGCGCAGCGCGAGCTCATCCGCCGCGGGCCCGCTCTGGATCTCGCGCGTGGCTCCGGCCATCACCACCACGCGCTGGTTGTTGCAGCGCGCATCCGACGGGAACACGGTGAACGCCTCGCGCCCGGGCGAGTACGCCTGCGTGTAGCCGCACAACAGCTCGCCGTCGCCGAACAGCACCGCGATCTTGCGCCCGAGCTTCGTGTCCGCCGGCCCCTGCACGAATCCGCGCACGTCCTGCCGCGCGGCGTCGCCGGCCAGCGATTTCACGAAGAACACGGCCTTCAGCAGCTTCACCTGCACTTCGGTCGCGCGCTCGTTCGCCGACGTCTCGACGTGGAAAACCGGGCGGCCGGGCGCGTAGTCGCGCGTGGTGCCCTTGACCGTGCGACCGTCCTGGTAGCGCACGACGACGAGGTTGCTGGTCTGCACGATGAGCTCCGGTGGCCAGGTCGGCGCGGGGACGCCGGAGCTGGCGAAGCGGATGATCGGCCGGCGGACACCCGGAACTTGATGCGCCCCCTCGGGCGTGCGTGCGCCGCTCACGCCGGGGACACGGCCCGCGCGGCGAGCGCGGCCTGGCGCCGGCCGTACGTCGCGTCCGCCGCCTGCCGCACTTGGAGCCGCGCGTCGCGCAGCGAGCTGACGACTTGCAGGCCCGGCAGGTTCACCAGCGGATCGGCGAGCCACTTGGCATCGAGCTCCAGCGTCCACATGCCGGCGATGATCGGCAGCCCCGGGAACTGCGCCGCGATCCGCTTGCACAGGTAGCGCACGTGCAGGAACTGCGACGGCGGCATCGCCGACACGCACACGACGTCCACGCGACGGGTGCGCAGCAGCTCGAGCGTCTCGCCCGACAGCTCGGCGGTCGACGACACCTCGACCGCTGCGCCGTCGCGCTCGAGCACCTGGCGCAGCATCGCGACGGCGAGCGCGTCCGCCGAACCGCGCGCCGGAATGCAG
>SCVU01000292.1 GCA_004296785.1 Planctomycetota bacterium | reverse complement strand
GGTACTGGCGATCGCACGCGAGGTACAGCTCGAAGAAGGTGCCCGCGTACGCGGTGCCGGCGTCGGCGATCGCGTACAGGCTCTTCGCCATGTTCTCGACGCGCTTCAGCACGCGTCGCGCCTGGCCGCGCACTTCGTTGACGAACCAGTTCTCGTTCTTCGCGAGCACGGCGTCCGCCGCGAGCGCGACCTGTGCGTCGCCGACGACGCGCAGCACGATGAGGCCGATCAGCGGGTGGTTCAGGCGCAGGTGCAGCAGCGCGTCGTCGAGCTCGCGCAGCAACTGCAGCATCCACCAGCGCGCGCCGGCGGCGAGTGCCGCTGCGCCGTCGCGCGGACCGGCGTCGCTCGGCAGGTTCAGCGTCAGGCTCGCGCGGCGCGTGCCCGGCTCGAACGCGAGCGTGACGTACTTGTACGCGCGGCCCGCGTCGGTCGCCTCGACCTCGAGCGCCGGCAGCTCGACGCCGTTCGCGTCGTTGGCCGGTGTTTCCTTCGCGAGCTCGCGCGCCATCTCCGCGGTCGCATCCTTCCAGCGCGACAGCGGCGCGATCCGATCGACGAGTCCCCACTCGACCGCGCGCTTGCCCTTGATGCCCTCGGCGATCGAGCTGAACACGTCCGCCTGGTCCTTGCGTACCTTGCGCTTGTCGACGAGGCGCGTCAGACCGCCGGTGCCGGGCAGCACGCCGAGCAGCGGCAGCTCGGGGAACGACACCGCGGAGTTGCGGTCGTCGCACAGGAGGATCCGGTCGCACGCGAGCGCGAGCTCGTAGCCGCCGCCCGACGCCGTGCCGTTCAACGCGCACAGGAAGCGCTTGTTCGAGTGCTGCGACGCGTCCTCGAGGTACAGGCGCGTCTCGTTGGTGTACTTGCAGAAGTTGACTTTGAACCCGTGCGTCGAGCTGCCGAGCATGTGGATGTTCGCGCCCGCGCAGAACACGCGGTCGAGGCCGCCGGTGACGACGACGCAGCGCACGCGCGGGTGTTCGAAGCGCAGCCGCTGGATCGCATCGGCGAGCTCGATGTCGACGCCGAGGTCGTACGAGTTCAGCTTGAGCTCGTAGCCGTCGCGCAGTCCTTCGAGCGCTTGCACGCTCATCGTCAGCGTCGCGACGTCCGGACTGCCCTGAGAACCGGCAGAGGTGCCGCACTCGAGCTTCCAGTGCTTGTAGCGCGACGGGTGCGTCTGGAAGTCGACGGGGGGATGCTGGGTCGCCGTGGCAGCCATGTGCGCTTGCGTGTCGGAGCTGTGGGAACTATCCTGCGCACAATGCGCAAGCGCGAGCATGATACAGCTCTGTCGCGGGAATTCCAGCCCCTGCTGACCGAGCTCGGCCGCCGCGTGCGGGCCGTGCGCGAGGCGCGGGCACTCTCGCTGGCCGAGCTCGCGCGCGGTGCGGACGTCTCGCGGCGCTACCTGACCGAGCTCGAGTCGGGGCGCGCGAACCCGTCGATCGAGGTGCTGGCGCGGCTCGCGCGCCAGCTCGGCGAGCCGCTCGCGCGCCTGCTCGACCTGCCGCTGGCCGGCCGGCGCTCGGAGCGCATCGCGCTGATCGGCCTGCGCGGCGCTGGCAAGACGACGCTCGGCCGGTTGCTCGCACGCGAGCTCGAGGTGCCGTTCGTCGAGCTCGACCAGCGCGTCGAGCGACTCGCGGGGCTCTCGCTCGCCGAGATCTTCTCACTGCACGGCGAGCCGGGCTTCCAGCGCTACGAGCGCGAGGCGCTCGAGGCGGTGCTCGCCGAGGGCGAGCGCAGCGTGATCGCGCTGTCGGGCTCGATCGTCGCGCACGCGGCGAACTGGGAGCGCGTGCGCGCCGCGTGTCGGACGATCTGGCTGCGCGCGCGGCCGGAGGAACACCTCGCGCGCGTCGCCGCGCAAGGCGACACGCGGCCGATGCGCAATCGGCCGCGCGCGCTCGACGAACTGCGCGCGCTGCTCGCGGTGCGCGAGCCGGGCTACGCGCAGTGCGAGATCGCGCTCGACACGAGCGCGCGCGCGCCGGGCGAGCTCGCGCGCGAGCTCGCCCGGCGCATCGCACCGGCCGACTGAGCCGGCGCCGCGCTCACGGTGCGTCGTAGACCGCCATGTCGAGCTCGTCGGTGCCGACTCCCAAGGTCTGCCACAGCACGAACGAGCGCTTCTCGAGCAACCCGTTGCAGATCTTCGCGGCGCCGCCGGAGCCGAGCGCGACGCGCTTCTCGGTGAAGGTCAGCGGAGTCGCGGTCTGCAGGATCGAGGCGGCGAAGATCGAATCGGCGGCCGAGCCCGAGTTCGGGGCCTCGCTGTAGGCGTAGGTGAAGCCGTTCTTCGTCCGCGCGACGACGGGCTGGCGCTGGTCGCGCGCGTACTGGCTCGCGGTCAGTTCGAAGAATCCGAGCGCGTAGCCGACCGTCGTCGGCGTGCCGCCGGTGAACGTCGAGCGCAGGCCGACGATGTCGCCGTGGCCGGCGGAGTTCGCGCTCTGCATCACGGTCAGGAACTCGGTGCCGTCGCCGTCGACGTCCGGCACGGAGTAGACGCCGTTGGAGAGCGAGTGCTTGTCGAGCAGCACGCTCCCCGACGTGTTGACGATGGCGCAGTCGACGCTGCGCACGTTGTTCGCGAGATCCGTCGTGTACACGATCATCCAGCGACTGCCGTTGCCCGAGCGCTTCGAGATGCGCGCCAGGCTCTGTACCGACGAGCGTCCGTCGAGCACGGTGCGCGAGCCCATCGAACCGCTCGGATTGACGGTGCGACCGACGACGTCGGGGTCGAGGAACGGGACCAGGCCGCGCTCCTGCCAGACGACGTAGTAGTTCGCGCCGGTCGAGCTCGACGACGAACCGCCGACGGCCGGGAAGCCGCACGCGTCGCCGGCGTGCACGCTCCACACCGAGCCCAGCGCGCCGGTGTTCGCGTGGATCGTCCGCGCGCGGATGCGGCTGAGCTCGTACGGCTGGTCGCCGAGGTCTTCCCACGCGACGAGGAACTGATTCGCCGACTCGTGGTTCGCGATCGCCGGGTTCAGCGTGAACTCGTCGCTGATCTCGATCGGCAGCTCCGAGAGGAACGCGCCGCTCTCCGTCACGCGCGTCGCGACGATGTCGAGATCGCCCTTCGAGAATTCGTCCGTGTAGCAGGTCGCGATCACGCCGAGCGAGTCGTCGTTGGCGATCTCGGCGTCGGAGACGTCGTGCGTCGAGGAGACGATCGTCGCGACCGAGACGAGCGGGTCGATCCACAGCGGGTACTGCGCGGCGCGCAGGAACGCGTCGGGCACGCGGATCTCGATCGCGGCGCCGTCGGAGGTCGGACGGCCCGCGGCGCAGCGGCCGAGCGGGTCGAAGGCGAACCAGTCGCCGTAGCGGACTTCGGAACCGCCCGGGCCGCGGAACGCGAGCGGACCTGCGCCGGCGCTCGGCGCGAGCTCACCCGCGTGCGGGATGCGCAGCACGAGGTCGCCGGCGGGCGGCGGCGCGAGCAACACGAAGTTCTGGCGCGCGCCCTGGGGCTCGAGCTGCCAGAGCTCGACGAGGTCGCCCCGCGCGAAGGTCACCGTGCGCCCGTCGAGCACCGGGGCGACGTCGGCGGCGAGCTCGAGCGCGCGCGCACCGACGGATGCGGTCGGCGGAGCGAGCGCGAGGGATTCGGTCGGCCGCGCGGGGCCGGTGCGCACGCGGAAGCGCGCGCCGTCGCGCGCGAACGAGAGCTTGTAGTCGTCCCCGCGCGCCCAGATCGCGCCGTCCGTGCTCTGCTCGACGAGGAGGCGGCCGGCGGGCGGCGCGGAAACGTGAGGACGCGGGGCGGGGACCAGCGCGGAGGCGCCGCACAGCAGCAGGGAGGACAGCATGGCTGCGGGAACGCAAGCCGCGCCGCGAACCCGACAACTTGTGCTCGGCAAGTCGTTCGCCGCGCGCGTGCCTACA
>SCVU01000291.1 GCA_004296785.1 Planctomycetota bacterium | reverse complement strand
GCACGGTGACCCAGCTCACGTACAGCCAGATCAGGAAGATCGGGATCGCCGCGAAGCCCGAGTACAGCGCGTTGTACTTCGCGAGGCCGACCTGGAAGTTCACGTGCAGCACCTGCGCGAGCTGCCAGGCGGTGCCGCCGACGAGCCCGCCCATCAGCGCCGGCCACAGGCGGTTGTGCGTGTTCGGCATCGTCAGGTAGACGAACGTGAACGCGGCCCAGATCGACAGCAGCGGCACGAGGCGCACGAGCACGTCGAACAGCGGTCCGAGGTGCAGCGTTTCGTTCGCCCAGTCGACCGCGGCGCTCGTCTGTGCCGCGGCCGTCAGACCGGTCGCGCCGACGACGAGCAGCGGCGCGAGCAGCACGATCGCGAGGTAGTCGGGCACCTTGCGCAGCAGCGTGCGGTCGCGCCGGATCCCGTAGATCTCGTTGATCGTGCGCTCGATGCTCGCGAGCAGCCGAATCACCGTCCACACGAGCAGCAACAGGCCGATGCCGCCGAGCTTGCCGACGTCGGTGTTCGCGACGAACTCGAGCACGCGCTCGATCGCCATCCGCAGCTGCACCTGCGTCGGGTTG
Source organism: Planctomycetota bacterium (assembly GCA_004296785.1). Taxonomy (GTDB): domain Bacteria; phylum Planctomycetota; class UBA1135; order UBA1135; genus GW928-bin9. Next base: position 1,576 of record SCVU01000291.1, on the reverse strand, counting down.
GCGAGCGCGGCCTCGGTCGCGGGCAGGAACTCGGTCGGGATGCCCTCGACCGAGGGCGCGACGGCCGGGACTTCGCACACGGTGCGCGTCAGGAACGGATCGATCACGTCGCGCTCGAGCGCGTCGTACGCGCCGAGCCCCTTCGCGACCGAGAACGCGAACGCGAGCAGCGGCACGAGCGAGAGCACCGTGATGTACGTCAGCGCCGCGGCGCGCATCCCGCAGCGATCGGCGAGGTAGCCGCGCGCCGCGAGGTAGCCCGCGCGCAGGCTCGCGAACAACCAGCCGCGCGGTCCGCGCGCGCTGCGCGCGGCCTCGCTCCAGATGCCGCGCTCGAAGAACACGCGGATGCGCGACGGGACGAACCACGAATCGAACACGCGCTGCTTGCCGACCATGCGCTCACCGTAGCCCGCCGGTCCGGGGCGTGCCAGGGGCCGCGCCCAGGGCTGAACTCAACCGCAACCGCGGCTCACCACGAGTAGTGAACCGTGTACGTCAGCACCGCCTCGCCATCGGCGGGCACGTGCGCGGCGAACTCGACCGTCTGCGCGTCCTTCTTCGTCCAGGCCTGGCTCGACTGCGGCAGCTGCCAGTTCGTCCAGCGGTACAAGTGCTCGACGACGCGCACGTCGACCGCTTCCTTCTTGTGGTTGCGCAGCTTGATCTCGAACGTCTCGTCCATCCAGTCGCGCGCCGAGTCGATCTTGAAGTCGGTGCGCACGCGCTCGCCGACGACGTCGAACGCGTTGCCGACGTACGCGCGCACGAGCTCGTCCTTCGGCGTGTGGTCGATCTCGTTCTCGCCGAGGAACTCGAGCTGGCCGTCCGCGTCGCGCTGGTAGAAGCGCAGGCGCCCCTTCGGCAGCGGCATCCCCAGGCGGTTCGACTCGGAGTTCTGGAACTCGCGCATCACCCAGACCTTCTTCTGGCCCTGCGTGCCGTAGCCCGGATCCTGATTCGCTCCGTCGTTGAGCCAGAACTGTCCCTGCGCCGCGCCGTCGTAGACGAACAACTTCTTCGCGGTCACGCCGTTGCCGCGCACGAACTCGACCTGCTTCGTCTCGCCGTCGCGGATCGTCGTCGGGTTCGCGAGCGTGTACAGGTGGTACTCGTCGAAGCTCTTCTCGGTGACGACGGCGCTCGCGTCGAGCTCCATCCCGGCCTTGGCGCGGAAGCCGAGCTGATGCCGCGACTCGGGAGGCTGGATCTTGTTGACGTCCCCCGCCATCAGCTTCACGCGCGCCTCGTCGAAGCGCTTGCCGCTCTTGTTGTCGACCGTGACCCAGCCGACGAGGTCGACGACGTCGCCGGCGACCGGCGCGACGAGGTTGTAGTCGGCCTTCCAAGTGAGACCGCCGGTCACGTAGGCGAGCTCGGCCTGGAACTTCGCGGCGGCCGCGCTCGACACCTTCCACGTCAGCGTCGGCTCGAGGATCGCGTCGTCGCCGAGCGACGGGAACAGCGGCACGCCGGGGAGCTGGAACTGCAGCTTCCCGCCGACCTCGATCAACGGCTGCTGCTGGCTGTAGTAGTTGCCCTGGCGCGCTTGGATCGCGTCGTAGCCGCTGCGCAG
>SCVU01000290.1 GCA_004296785.1 Planctomycetota bacterium | reverse complement strand
GCCACGGCTCGGGCCGCGGCACGAACGAGATCACGCCGGAGCTGATCACGAGGTCGAACAGCGGCTCGCCGGCGCGCGGGAACGGCGGCGCCTCGCCGAAACCGGGCTCGGCGCGAAACGCGCGGATGCCGGAGGACTGCGCGTTGCGCCGCGCGATCTCGACGAGTTGCGGGCTCGGGTCGAACGCGCACAGCTCGCTCGCGCCGTAGTGCAGCGCGGCCTCGATGCCGCACCAGCCGGCGCCGCTGCCGAAGTCGAGCACGCGCTCGGCGCGCGCGATCCGCGCGTAGCACGCGACGAAGCGGCGCATCCAGCGGTGGTGCGGGTAGCCCGGCGCGTTCGGATCGCCGTCCCAGCCCTTCGCGTTCTGGTCGAACTTGGCGACGGTGCTCGCCTGCGACATCACCGCGAGCCGCTCGCGGAACACGAGCCACTGCGCATCCGGCGCCGCGCAGCGCGCGACGCTCGCGCGGCCCTGCAGCGTGCGCCGCGACAGCTCGCCGCCGCGCGCGCGGTAGCTCGCGACCGCGTGCCAGCGCGGCCACAGCGCGTCGCGCCACGCGGCGAGCTGCGGCTCCGGCGGCTGACCGGTGAACGCGAGCACGACCGCGTCGAGCGCGGCGCCCGGCTCGAGCAGCGCCGCGACGTGCGCGGCCGGCGCCGCCTGCGCGTCGGGCACCGCGAGGTGCGCGCACCCGGGAGCCGCGAGACCGGCGTCCGCGAGCACGAGCGCGAGCGCTTCGTTCGGCGGTGTGTTCGTGAGGGCGTGCAAGCGTGGGGCGCGGTGCGAGCGGCGCAGTCTACCACCGCCACGCGGGCGAAACTCGCTGCGCGCCGCTGCGCCGCTCAGTAGACTGCAGCTCGTGACGGCACCCGATCCCGGCGGTCCGGACGCGCGCGACCGCGACGGCGACGCGCGCGCGCGCAAGGTCACGACGCGCTCGCTGACCACGATGAAGACGCGCGGCGAGCGCATCACCGCGCTGACCGCCTACGACTTCCTGCTCGCCGAACTGCTCGACCAGGCCGGCATCGACGTGATCCTCGTCGGCGATTCCGCCGGCATGGTCGTGCAGGGGCTGGACACGACGGTGTCGGTGACGATGGACCAGATGGTCTATCACGCGACCGTCGTCGCGCGCGGCGTCGAGCGCGCGCTCGTGGTCGCCGACCTGCCGTTCATGGCGTACCAGGTCAACGCGGACGAAGCGCTGCGCAACTCCGGTCGGATGATCCAGACCGCCGGGGTCGAGGCGGTCAAGCTCGAGGGCGGCGAGCGCATCGCGCCGACCATCCGCCGCATCGTCGACGTCGGCATTCCGGTGATGGGCCACCTCGGTCTGACGCCGCAGTCGATCCACAAGTTCGGCACCTACCAGGTGCGCGCGACGACCGCGGAAGAGGCGCAGGAGCTGCGCCGCGACGCGCGCGCGCTGCAGGACGCCGGCTGCTTCGCGCTGGTCGTCGAGAAGGTGCCGGCCGCGCTGGCGCGCGAGGTGTCGCAGTCGCTGACGATCCCGGTGATCGGGATCGGCGCCGGCGCGGGCTGCGACGGCCAGATCCTCGTGACGGCCGACATGCTCGGGCTGTACACGCGGTTCCACCCGCGCTTCGTGCGCCGCTACGGCGAGCTCGGGCGCGCGATCGCCGACAGCGTGTCGCGCTACGCGGCCGACGTGCGCAGCGGCGAGTTCCCGTCCGCGCAGGAATCGTACTGACCCCAACGAGCGAGGCCCCGGAGCGTGTGCGCTCCGAGGCCTCGTGAGGGTCATCGCGCCGGCCGCAGCGGCCGGCGCAGACTCAGGCCGCGACTACAGCTGCGTGACGCGCAGACCGTTCGTCAGCGCAAAGCCCGCGCAGCTGCCCGCGTCGAGCACGCCGCCCTGCAGGAACACGTGCGTGTAGATCGGCAGGCCGCTCGGCCAGGTCACGACCTTCGACGCGTTGCCCGAGCCGTCCGCGAGGATGAAGAACTGCGGATTCAGCGGGAGCGACGGAACCAGCGCGCCGCCGCACAGCGGGATCGGCGAGTAGGTGGCGCCGACGACGAGCGCACCGGGCGCGCCCGCCAGCAGACCGCTCAGGTTGAACGTCAGGCTGTTGCCGGCGCTGACGATGCCCGAGCCGGTGAGCACCGGCGTGCCGGGCGTGCCCGCGACGCCGAGGCCCATGTCCGTGAACGACCCGATCGTTCCGACGCTGACGCCGGTGAACGAGTTGTTGTTGCGCTCGTCGCGCGCGTTCCACTGGAGCGCGACGCCGGTCGTGCCGGCCGGAGTCGGGACCGTCGTGCGCCACGTGCCGCCGCCTTGGTGGAACGCGGTGCCGCTGCCCTGGCTCGGGTTCGCGCCGTACGTCGCCCACGAGTAGAAGACGGTGTAGTTGCGCGCCTTGCCGTCGTCCTGGATCGCGTCCTGCACGGTCGCGCGGAAGATCGTCTCGGTCGCGCCGATCGCGCCGGGCGTTTCCTTGCGCAGGAACGCCGGACGGATCGTGTCCGCCGGCCCGTTGTTGAAGTAGATCTTGTCGGTGAAGTTCCCCGACTCGCCCTGCACGGTGTACATGTCGTACTTGCCGTCGGCGTTCAGGTCGCCGAAGCCGAAGTCGAGGCTCGAGTCGACCATCGCCTGGATCGCGGCGTTGTTGTTGACGAAGACGCCGCCGTTGTTCTGGTACAGCTTCTCCTGACCCGAGAGCGACGCGACGAAGACGTCGAGGTCGCCGTCGTTGTCGAAGTCCAGGCCCGCGAGCTCGTTGTCGTCGTTGCCGTTCGGAGCCGGGAACGTCGTGTTCGTCGCCGCGGCCATCCCGTTGTTGCGCGACCAGCCTTCGCTCGTGCCCGTGATCGACTGGACCATGCCGTCGAGATCGCCGTCGGCGTCGAGGTCGCCCCAGTCGATCTCGTACGTGTTGCCGGTGCCGACCGCCGCGACGGGCGTGGAGTTGTTCGTGAAGAACCCGGCGCCGTTGTTCAGGTACAAGCGCGAGCCGCCGCCCTTGCCGCTGATGATGACGTCGACGTCGAAGTCACCGTCCCAGTCGAACATCGTCACGTCCTGGGCATTGAACATGTCGACCGGGAAGCGCGTCGCGGTGACGTCGGTGAAGAAGCCGCTGCCGTTGTTCAGGTACAGCTTGGCTTGCGACGGCTGACCGGCGAAGCCCTGCGCGCCGTCCGTGAAGACGACGTCGAGGTCGAGGTCGTTGTCGACGTCGCCGGCGCACACGCCCCACGACGACATCGTCGTCACCGGCAGGCGCGTCGCCGATTCGTTGGTGAAGTTGCCCGTGCCGTCGTTCATCAGGATGCGCGGCACCTGCGTGGTCGCGGGGAACGCGCCGGCGGGGGAGTACAACAGGTCGGCGTCGCCGTCCTTGTCGAAGTCCTCGGCGATGACCTGCTGGGCGTTGAAGTTCGTGACGTTGAGTTGCGCGTGCGCGGCGGCGAAGGTGCCCGCGCCGTTGTTCAGCCACAGGTGCTGCGCTTGCGCGCCGCCCGCGCCGTACGCGCTGCCGTTCGCGACGACGATGTCGAGGTCGCCGTCCTTCTCGATGTCCACGAAGTCCACGCCGTTGCTCCAGATGTTCTGGGCGGGCAGCGCGGCGGCGTTGTAGATGAATTGCTGGGCCGCGAGCGGCGCCGCGAGGAGCGCCAACGGGGCGAAGCGGATGCAGAGAGATGCCAAAGGAGAGACTCCGTGTCCGGGTGGACCTAGGGGTGGAGAAACCGAGATGCGGGGCGGGCCGGGTCTGGGATCAGACTCGAGAATGCGCGTTCCTGGATAGGGCGCGGGATCCTCGAAGTATTTCCCGTACTGCGCGGGGGGTCAAGCTGCCTCAGGCGAGCGTGCGCAAATCGAACCGGCGGGCAGGGGACGCTCAGGGTCCGGCGGGGGTTCCGTCGGAAACGCGTTCCAGGCCGTCTGCGGGCCGGCGCGCCTGCCACGTCGATCGACCGAATGGTGCCCGAGGGGGGAGTCGAACCCCCACTCCCTTAACGGGAACTAGGACCTGAACCTAGCGCGTCTGCCAGTTCCGCCACCCGGGCTTCGGAGGACGAGGGGGCGAGACTCTACGGCCGCTCGAGGGGTCGGTCAACAACCGACCCAGCGCCCGTTCGGACGGCGCGTCGGCCCGGCGCCGCGCGCTCAGCGCCCGATTTCGACGCCGGCCAGGACCGTCTCGCGCGGCTGCTCGGCCAGCCAGGCGAGCACCGCCTCCGCGACGAGCTCCTGCCCGCGCAGATTGATGTGGTGATCGGACGGCCAGTACAGCTCCTGGCTCTCGGCGCGGAACGCGGGCCGCAGGTCGAGCACCGGCAGCCCGCTCGCGCGCAGCCGTTCGATCCACGCGTCGCCGAGGCGCAAGCTGATGTCCAGCTGCTCGTCGCTCAGACCGAGGCGCTCGCACGCCGGACCGAACACGTTGGCGTAGCGCTCGCGCTGCACGTCGGCCGCGCACGGCAGGTGCACGAACAATGCGATGCACCCATCGGCCGACGCCTCCGCCGCGAGCTCGCGGCACACGCGCGCGGCGGTGCGCACCGCGACCTCGACCAACTGCGGCAGCTCGCGGAAGTACACCGCCTGCTGCAGGCACTGCGAAACCGCCTGCGGCGTGCGCAGCGACTCGCGCAGCACCGCCTTCATCGGTTGCTCGGGCACTTGCGGCGACTCGCGTCGCTCGAAGTACGCCCACGGTCGGATCACGTCGAGGTAGTCGTTGCCCGCATAGCTGCAGACGACGAACAGCTTCGGGTGCAGCTCGCGACAGCGCCGCAGCGTGCCGAGGTACTCGTAGAACGAGTATCCGCCGAAGCCGCTGTTCCACACGCGCGCTTCCGCGCCGCCCGGGCGCGCGCGCAGCGCGGCCTCGATCAGGTTCGGCCAGCTCTGCGCGGCGTCGCACACGCCGTCGGTGTGCGAGTCGCCGGTGCCGACGAGGCACGGCGAGCCCACGCCGTCCTCCGGATTCTCGAGCTCGCGCATGCCCCAGGAGTTCGTGACCATCTGGTACGCGTTGCCCGGCAGATCGGCGATGTGGACCTTCATGTCGATCCCGCCGCGGTAGCGGAAGTGACTGTGCGGGTCGTAGATCACCTCGGGGCCCGCGAACGAAGCGAACATCGCGCGCGCGTCCTTTTCAGGGATCTGCTCGGGCATCACGCCCTTGGCCGGATCGGGCGGCGCGCCGCTGCGCGCGCGCGAGAGCAGCAGCGTGCGCGCTTCCGCGGTGTTGTCCGCGATGCGCGTCGTG
>SCVU01000289.1 GCA_004296785.1 Planctomycetota bacterium | reverse complement strand
CATGCGCAACGCCATCAGCTGGCCGAGCGTCAGCTGCGTCGCCATGTCGGCGAGCTTCTTCTGCGGGATCTGGTACGACGCGAGCGGCTTGTCGAAGACGATGCGCGACTTCGAGTACGACAGCGCTTCGTCGAAGCAAGCCAGCGCCGCGCCGAGCGCGCCCCACGCGATGCCGTAGCGCGCCTGCGTCAGGCAGCCCAGCGGGCACTTCAAGCCCTTCGCCTTCGGCAGCATGTGCGTCGCTTCCTTGACGCGCACGTCCTCGAGCACGAGCTCGCTCGTCACGCTCGCGCGCAGGCTCCACTTGTGCTTCTGCTCGGGCGCCGTGAAGCCCGGCATCCCCTTCTCGACGAGGAAGCCGCGGATGCCGTCCTCGGCGCGCGCCCACACGACGGACACGTCGGCGATCGTGCCGTTCGTGATCCACATCTTGCGGCCGTTGAGGATCCAACTGTCGCCGTCCTTCTTCGCGCGCGACGCCATGCCGCCGGGGTTCGAGCCGAAGTCGGGCTCGGTCAACCCGAACGCGCCGATCGCCTTGCCCGCGGCGAGCTTCGGCAGCCAGTGCTTCTTCTGCTCGTCGCTGCCCCACGCGAAGATCGGGTACATCACGAGCGAGCCCTGCACGGAGACGTACGAGCGCAGGCCGCTGTCGCCGCGCTCGAGCTCCTGGCAGATCAGGCCGTACGCGACGTTGTTGAGGCCCGCGCAGCCGTACTCCTCGGGCAGGTTCGGGCCGAACACGCCGAGCTCGGCGAGCTCGGGCGTCAGATGGTGCGGGAACGTGCCGGCCTCGTAGTGCTCGGTGACGACCGGCAGGAAGCGGTCGCCGACCCACGCGCGCACGGTGTCGCGCACCATGCGCTCGTCCTGGGAGAACTCGGATTCGAGGTCGAGGTAATCGAGGGCTTTGTAGGGTTGCATGGGCGGTGCGCGAGCCCGTCAGGATAGCAGTCGGGTCGCGAGCTTCGAAATCCGAAGCGTCCGCGCCCGCCGCCCGCGCCTCAGCGCGCGTTGCGCCGCCGCTCGATCCGCGCGAGCACGAAGATCCGGCGCGAGCCGACGCTCTCCTGGTGCAGCACCGCGAGCTCGCTGCGCAGCGCCGGATCGAGCGCCTGGAAGTCGTGGTCGCGCATCAGCGCGAGGAACTGCGAACCCTCGCGTTCGAGCACCGGACCGATCTCCGCCTTCGTCGCGGCGAACGTCGGCACGCGACCGTAGAAGCGATAGCCCTCCGGCTGCACGCCGACGCACGGGATCTGCGTCGGCCGCTCCGGCCGCGCGCGCACCCACAGGGCGAGCTCGCGCGCGCTCTTCTTCGTGTTCACCGCCGGGTACACCAGCGCTGCGATCAGCGCGAAGCCCGCGGTCCAGCCGGCGATCTGTGCGTGCAGCGCGTTGGCAAAGCGCTTGGCGACGAGCGACTGTGCCGCCCACGCGCCGCACGCGATCAGCACGAGGCCGGGAATCGCGCAGGACAGCCACAGTCGCTCCGGCGTCACGCCGAGCTCGAGCCGCTCCCACGTCGCGCGCGGGAACAGACCGACCGAGCACAGCGCCGCGCCGAGCACGACGAACAGCACGGGCGCCGGCCACACGACCCACCCCGCGAACGCGCGGCGCCGCTCGCCCTCCGCCCACGCGTGCGCGGCGAGCAGCGCGGCCGCCGGGTACGCGGGCAACAGGTACAGCGGCCGCTTGGGCGGGATCAGCGAGTAGAACAGCAGCAGCGACGCGAACCACAGCCCGACGAACAGCAGTCCCTGCCGATCGACGTCGCCGCGCTGGCGCCACGCGCGCCACGCGAGCCACGCGCCGGCCGCGACGAGCGTCGCCCACGGCAGCGTCCACAGCGGCAGCTCCCACAGCGGCTCGAACGGCGGCCCCCAGTGCTCGCCGGTGCTCGTGACGCGCGCGATGTGCTGGCGGAACAGCCAGTGGTGCTCGAGCAGCGGCTCTTGGCGGATCGCGTACGCGACCGGCATCCCGATCGTCGCGATGCCGGCGACGAGCGCGGCGACGCCCCACGCGCGCGCGCGCACGAGCGCCGACTCCGGCTCGCGCGCGAACAGCAGTCCGAGCACGAGCGGCAGCCCGGTGTTGACCAGCGCGGCGGGTCCCTTCGTCCACAGCGCAGCGGACAGGCACAGCCCGGCGCCGAGGCAGCGCAGCACCGCGCCGCGCGAGCTCGGCAGCGGCTGCGTCAGCAGCTCGAGCGCGAGCACGCACTCGAACGCGAGCAGCGGATCGATCTGCGCGCGACCGCCGATGTCGGCGACGAGCACGAAGCCGAGGAACAGGCACGGCGCGAGCACCGCCTCGCGCCGGCCGAAGTGGCGGCGCGCGAGGCGCTGCACGAGCCAGGCCAGGCCGGCCGTCGCGAGCAGGCTCGGCACGCGCAGCGCGAACTCGGCCCAGTTGCCGAACGCGCCGCAGAACGCGGCGAGCCAGAAGAACAGCGGCGGCTTGTCCGGGTACAGCTCGCCGCAGCGGTGCAGCACGAACCAGTCGCCGCGCTCGACTAGCTCGTAGGCGACTTGCGCGTAGCGCGGCTCGTCGGGCGCCCACAGATCGCGCAGCGCCGCGTGCACGACGAGCGGCAGCAGGCACGCGACCCACCACCAGCGGCCCGAAAGTTCGGCGCGCTCCTGTTCGGCGGCCCATTCGAAGCCGCCGCCGCGAATGCGACCGTGGGATTCCATCGCGGTTCGGCTTCCTGCCGGGGCGGCATTGTGCCAATCGCGCGCGCCCGTTATCACTCCCATTCCAGTGTCGCGTCGCGCGTCGTCGCGCGTCGACGCCGCCGTCGTACGAAATGCCGCACTCCGACCACGTGCTCTACCCGTACCCGGGTCCGCAGCTCGTGCGCGGTGCGAGCGGCGCTCCGCCGCCGCCGGCGCCGTGGCAGGCGCGCGCGGCGAATGCGCCCGAGCTCTCCCTCGTCGCGCCCGTGTACAACGAGGTCGACAACCTGCGGCCGCTCGTCGCGCGCGTCATCGAAGTGTTCGGCAGCCGCATCGCGTTCGAGCTCGTGCTGGTCGACGACGGCAGCCGCGACGGGTCGGCCGAGCTGATCCGCGAGCTCGCGCGGTCCGATCCGCGCGTGCGCGGGGTGCTGTTCGAGCGCAATTGCGGGCAGACGGCCGCGACGGCGGCCGGCATCGCTTACGCGAGAGGCCGATTGATCGCGACGCTCGATGCGGACATGCAGAACGACCCGGGCGATCTGCCGGCGATGCTCGAGCGGCTGGGCGAGCACGACGCGGTCGTCGGGTTCCGGATCAAGCGCAACGACGATTTCGTGCGGCGCGCGAGCTCGCGGGTCGCGAATCGAGTGCGGAACTGGATCTCGCAGGACGACATCCGCGACACGGGTTGCTCGCTCAAGCTGTTTCGCGCCGAGGCGATCCGGTCGGTCCCGCTGTTCGAGGGCATGCACCGGTTCCTTCCGACGCTGCTGCGCTACCACGGCTTCAGCGTGATCGAGCACGGGGTGTCGCACCATCCGCGGACGAAGGGCACGAGCAAGTACGGCGTGTGGAACCGCGCGTTCAAGGCGACGAAGGATCTGTTCGCGGTGCGCTGGATGAAGCGGCGGCGACTGGTGATCCCGGTGCGCGAAGTCGTCGGGAGCTAGACCGACGCGGCGCGCACGCGACGCTGCATGTCGGCAAACGCGAGCTCGACGAGCTTGGTCAGCGCCGCGGCGTCGATCGGCTCGCCCGGCCGCAGCTTGACGTGCCGCATGAACTTCCCGCTGCCCGCGAGCAGGCGCGCGGGATCCTCGAGCTCTGCGCCGAGATAGAACCCGACGTTCACGTGCGCCCTGAACGCATCGACGTATGCGAACGCCGCGTCGCCGACGCACGCGGTCGGCTGACCGTCGTGGATGAGCTCGCGCACGTCCGGCCCGCACGCGCGCGCGACCTCGAACCAGCGTCGCGCGAGCAGCCCGAGCTCGTCGTCGTGCGCCCGCAGCCACGCGTCGACCGCGGGATCTCGCCGCACCGCCGTCGGAAACCGCATCAGCCGGCACACGCGCGCAGAGTCTAGCCGCGCGTTCGCTCTCGCCGCGCGCGATCCGTACGCTCTCCGCTCGCCGATGCCCCGCTACCTCGTCACCAGCGCGCTCCCGTACGCGAACGGCCCCATCCACTTCGGCCACATCACCGGCGCGTACCTGCCCGCCGACGTCTACGTCCGCACGCTGCGCATGCAGGGCGAGGAAGTCCTGTTCGTCTGCGGCACCGACGAGCACGGCGTCGCGATCACCGTCAACGCCGAGGCCGAGAAGAAGGCGTATCCGGAGTACGTCGCGCACTGGCGCGACGAGATCAAGCGCACGTTCGACCGCTACGGCATCGAGTTCGACGTGTGGTCCGGCACGAGTGCGTCGCCGCCGCACGCGGCGCTCTCGCAGCACTTCTTCACGCGCCTCGACGACCGCGGCTACCTCGTGCAGAAGGTGCAGGAGCAGCTGTACTGCACGCAGTGCCCACGCTTCCTCGCCGATCGCTACGTCGAGGGCACCTGCTACGTCTGCGGCCACGAGAAGGCGCGCGGCGACGAGTGCCCGAAATGCGCGTCGTGGCTCGAGCCGCTGAAGCTCGTGAACCCGCGCTGCAAGGTCTGCGGTTCCGCGCCCGAGCGCCGTTCGACGCGCCACTGGTACCTCGATCTGCCGAAGCTGCGCGACGCGCACATCGGCGCGTGGTTCGCCGCGCATCCGTGGAAGCAGAACGTGAAGGGTTACATCGGCAACCAGCTCGCCGAGATCGAGCCGCGCCCGATCACGCGCGACATGAGTTGGGGCGTGCCGCTGCCCGCCGACCGCGCGCACGGCGAGAGCGGCAAGGTGCTGTACGTGTGGTTCGACGCGCCGATCGGGTACGTCAGCTTCACGCAGGAATGGGCGGCCGCGAAGGGCGAGCCCGACGCGTGGAAGCGCTGGTGGCGCGACGCGGACACGCGCCTCGTGCACTTCATCGGCAAGGACAACATCCCGTTCCACTGCCTCGTGTTCCCGTCGATGCTGTTCGGCGTCGGCGAGGACTACGTGCTGCCGTGGCACGTGCCGGCGAACGAGTTCTACAACCTCGAGGGCCGCAAGTTCTCGACCTCGCAGCGCTGGACGATCCCGCCGCTGGAGTTCGCCGACACGTTCGACGCGGAGAGCGCGCGCTTCTATCTCGTGCTCTCGATGCCCGAGGGCGCCGACAGCGAGTGGCGCTGGGACGAGTTCCAGGCCTGCAACAACAGCCAGCTCGCCGACAAGATCGGCAACCTCGCGTCGCGCGTGCTGCGCTTCCTCGAGAAGAACTACGAGGGGAAGCTGCCGGGCACGCCGAAGGAGCTCGAGGCCGAGCTCGACCGCGTGCTGCTCGCCGAGTGCGGCGCGCTCGGCGATCCCGGCGAGTCGGTGCGCGAGTTCCGCTTCCGCCGCGCCGCCGAGACGCTGCTCGCGAACGCGGTCGCGGCGAACGTCTACATCGACCGCCTGGCGCCGTGGGCGCTGCGCAAGACCGACCCGGCGCGCGCGGGCGCGGTGCTCGACACGTGCTGCCAGTACCTCGCGCTCGTCGCGCGCTGGCTCGCGCCGTTCACTCCGAACAAGGCGCAGGCGCTGTGGCAGCAGCTCGGCTGCAGCGGGCGCGTCGCCGACGCCGGCTGGCCGAAGGCGCCGCAGGCGGGCGCGTGGCGCACGCTGCCGGCGGGGCAGAAGCTCGGCGCGATCAGCGGTCTGTTCCCGAAGGTCGAGAGCGCGGCGATCGCGGCGGAGCGCGCGAAGCTGGGCGCGTGAGCCGGGCGCGCGAGCGCGCGCGGCCGACTTGAACGCGCGCGGGCGCGGGCCCATGCACCGCGCATGGGAATCCTCCACTCGTTCTCCGACGCCGTCGCCGCGGTCGTGCAGCGCGCGTCCCCCGCCGTGCTGCACCTGCAGTCGATCCGCGAGCGCTCGCAGGGCCTGGCCAGCGGCTCCGGCGTGTTGATCACGCCCGACGGCTACGCGCTGACGAACAGCCACGTCGTGCACGGCGCCGCGGCGATCGAAGCACTGCTGCCGGACGGCCGCACGCTGCTCGCCGACATCGTCGGCGACGATCCCGCCACCGACCTCGCGCTGCTGCGCCTCGCACCGGCGCACGCGCTGCCGCACGTCGAGCTCGCCGACTCCGGCGCGCTGCGCGTCGGCGACTTCGGCATCGCGGTCGGCGCGCCGTACGGCCTGTCGTTCACCGTGACGACCGGGATCGTCAGCGCGCTCGGCCGCACGCTGCGCGCGCGCGACGGCCGCGCGATCGAGGGCGTGATCCAGACCGACGCGCCGCTCAATCCCGGCAACTCGGGCGGGCCGCTGCTCGACGCCGACGCGCGCGTGATCGGCATCAACACCGCGATCTTCCATCCCGCGCAGGGGCTGTGCTTCGCGATCCCGTCGAGCACCGCGAGCTTCGTGGCCGCCGAGATCCTCGCGCACGGGCGCGTGCGCCGCGCGTGGCTCGGCCTGGGCGCCGAGGAAGTGCTGCTTCCCGCCGCACGCGCGC
>SCVU01000288.1 GCA_004296785.1 Planctomycetota bacterium | reverse complement strand
CGCATCGCCGGCACCGAGCAGGAAGTCGTGCGCGTGTCCGCGCACACCGGCCGCGGGCTCGACACGCTCGCCGCGGTCGTCACCGCGCGCCTCGATGCGCGCTCGGCGATCGTCGAAGCGCTGGTGCCGTTCCGCGCGGGGCGCGAGCTCGCGCGGCTGCGCGCGGAGACCGTCGTGCTCGGCGAGGAAGTCGCGGACGACGGGTTGAAGCTCGAGCTCAAGCTGCACCCGTCCTCGGGTCAGTTGCTGCGCGATCTCGAAGCGGCCGGCGGCGCGGTGCGCGTGCTGCAGGCGCCGCGCGAGCGCGGACCGGATCTCGACGACGGCGAGCGCTGGTGGCGCGCGCCGAGCGCGACGTAGCGGCGCGCACGACGCAGCGGGGGAGCGCTTCGAGCGCCGAGCGCGGCGAGAGCTTCGAGCGCCGACCGCGCTACGCGAGCACGCCCGGAAACTGCACGACGTGCTGCGGGAACACCTGGTCGAGCGCGGTGCTCCCGAGGTGCTTCGCCAGGATCTCGCCGAGGACGTCGCGATAGTCGGTCGTGATCGCGAGATCGCCGAGATCGAGCTGCGCGGGCGCGAGCCCCGGCCACGTGCCGTGCACCTGACCGCCGACGACGCTGCCGCCGAGCACGAGCATCGCGTTGCCGTGGCCGTGGTCGAGCCCGCCGCTCGCGTTCTGCGCGACGTGCCGGCCGAACTCGCTCATCACGACGACGACGACGCGGTCGAGCTGGCCCTGCATGTCGGTGTGGAACGCCGCGAGCGAGTCCGACAGCTCGCCGACCAGGTTCGCCATCGAGCCGAGCGTCGCGCCGAGCGAGTGGTGCAGATCCCAACCGCCCATCTCGAGCACCATGCACTCGACGCCGGCCTGCGCCTTGATCAGCGTCGCGCACTGCCGCAGGCCGAGCGAGATGTCCGAGTCGGCCGGATACGCGGCGCCCGGCGCGGGCTGGTAGCCGGCGAAATCGATGCCGGCGAGCAGTTGGATCGCGGCGAGCGTGTCGACGCCGGGCGCGTGCAGCGCGCTCGTGTTCGCGCCGTACATCGCCGCGAGCAACTGCTGGCGCAGCGCCGCGGTCGCCGGCGCGCCGGGGAAGCCGAACTGGCCCGCGTCGGGGATCGCGAGCGTGCGCGGCGCATCCTGCAGCGACAGCGGCAGCGTCTGCCCGAGCGCGGCCGCGCGCAGCGGGCTCGGGCCCGCGCTCGACAACAGATGCCGCGCGAGCCAACCGCTCGACAGCGCGCCGAGCGCCTGATTCGGGATGCCGAGTTCGAGGTGCAGGAACGCGTCGAAGTGCGAGCGCGTCGGATCGGTCGAGCCCGCCGCGTGCACGATCGCGAGCTCGCCCGCATTCCACGCGCCGAGCAGCCGCTGCGCGGCCGGCGCGAGCCCGAAGAATCCGTCGAGATCGAGCGCACCCGACGGCGCGCCGGGCGCGGGCACCGCGAGCGTCGGACGCGCCGCGTACAGATCGGGATCGCCGTGCGGCACGCACAGGCTCAGTCCGTCCATGCCGCCGCGCAGCAGCACGAACACGAGCGCGTTGCCGCTCGTGTCGCGCGCCGCGCGCGCGCCGCCGGCGAACGCGACGCGCGGCAACAGGCCGCTCGCTCCGACAAGCGCGCCGGAGCCGAGCAGCGCGCCGCGCAGCAGCCCGCGGCGCGTCGCGCGCGCGACCTCTCCCGCTCCCGCGGCGTGAACGTGTTTCGTCGAGCTCATCGCTAGTACCACTGGTAGCCGGGGGACGAAGCGGCCAGCGCGATCGCCTCGCGCAGCACGGTCCAGTCGAGGTTCGGCGCCGCGTCGACGAACGACTGGACCGCCGCGACCTCGAGCGGCGCGAGCGTGCCGCCGGTCAGCATCCGATCGATCGCCGCGCCGATCTCGTGCGGCTGCGGATGCCCGAGCAGCGCCGCGATCTTGTGCGGCGCGATGGTGACGCCCTCGATCTGTCCGTCGAGCAGCCGCGACGCGAGATTCCAGCGCCCGCGCAGCCCGCTGCTCCACGCGGCGAACGAGTCGGGGTAACCGTTGGGCGCCATCCAGTCGAACGGCAGCTGGCCGACGTGCAACAGCTCCCAGCACAGTCCCTGCGCGTCGTGCACGTCGGCGTGGATCGCGCGCAGCAGCGAGGTCGCGAAGTGGAACGGCCGCTTGAGCTTGCGCTGCTTCCACGGCTCGGCCGCGTGCAGCGACTCCGGCGCGAGGATCGCGCGCAGCACCGCGCGCACGTCGCCGCCGTTCGCGTCCCACGCGCCGCGCGCGGCGGCGAGCACCGCGGCGGGCGGATCGTAGGCGAGGAACCAGCGGCACAGCTTGCGGCACACTCGATCGCGCGTCGCCGGGTGCGCGATCAACAGGTCGAGCACCGCTTCGCCGTCGCTCTTGCCGCCGCCCGCCGGGATCGCGAGGCCGAGCACCTGCTTGGCGAGCGGATCGTGCTGCTCGGCCGCGTACTTGAACGTGCCGAACTGCCCCGGATCGTCGAAGTTGTAATACGACCAGCCGCTGAAGCAGCGCGCGACCTCGTGCACGTCGGTCTCGGTGTAGCCGGCGTCGACGCCGAGCGTGTGCAGCTCGAGCAGCTCGCGCGAGTAGTTCGTCTGCGGCGCGTTCCAGTGGTTCGCCCAGTTGTCGAGGTAGTGCGACATCGCCGGGCTGTGCGCGCTCGCGCGCAAGAGCTCGCCAAATGCGCCGAACGCGTGGCGGCGGATCACGTCGCGGTCGTCGACCGTCTTCAGCAGGCGGTCCGCGCCCTTGAAGTGATCGATGTTGAAGTGGTCGCTCCAGAACTCGACCGTGCGCTCGAACAGCTGGCGCCGCGAGTGCACGCCGCGCAGCACGACCGCGCGCTTGAGCTCCCACGTCGCGGTCTTCATCTCGAGCGTCGTCGGGTACGCCGCGTGGAGCTCAGGGCCGCTCAGGCCGAGCGACGGGAGCGTTGCGAGCTTCGCGGCGAGCGCGCCGTCGTCGATCGACGCGAGCTGGAGCTGGCGCTCGAGGAACGCGGCGTGGCCGATGCGGCGCGCTTCCTCCCAGGTCTCGAGCTCGAACCCGAGGGTGGTGCGGTTGACCAGCGCGAGCAGCGGATCCGGCCGGACGGCCGGCGGCGCGCCGGCGGGCGCGGACGCGCTCGGCGCCGGCAGGCTGCCCGTCGATTGCGCGAGCGCGGGGAGCGCGAGGGCGCTGGCTCCCGCGGCGGCGCACAGCTCGCGG
>SCVU01000287.1 GCA_004296785.1 Planctomycetota bacterium | reverse complement strand
GTCATCTGCTACGACCTGCGCTTCGGCGAGCTGTTCGTGCCGCTGCACGCACAGCGCGCCGAGCTGTTGCTCGTGCCCGCGCAGTGGCCGATCGCGCGCGCCGGACAGTGGCGCGCGCTCGTCATCGGCCGCGCGGTGGAGGCGCAGGCCTTCGTGCTCGCGTGCAATCGCTGCGGCAGCGCGTCGATCGGACGGCGCGGCGAGACGCTCGAGTATCCGGGCAACTCGCTCGTCGTCGGGCCGAACGGCGACGTGTTGGCCGAGGGCTCGGCCGCCGGCGGCTGGACCACGGCCGAGATCGACCCGGCCGAAGCGCGCGAGCTGCGCCGGCGCGTGCCGGTCGAGAAGGACCGCAGCGCTTAGTTCCGGCGCGCTGGATCGACCGCGCGAGTTCCGCCGTACTAGTTCCAGAGGCGCTGCCAGAGCGAAGCGCGCGGCGGTTTCGCCTCGTACTTCGGGCAGTCGCCGCGGCGGTTGATCGCGCGGTGGTCGCCGGGGATCTGCTGCTCGTCGAGCGAGCGTTCCTTCTGCTTCGCCGGCATGTGATCGGGGTGGAAGCAGCCGGTGATCCGCGCTTGCCAGGGTGCAACGCGCAGCCACTTGCACTGACTGCAACTGACCTTGACCGGCGCGGCAGTGGGGGAGCTGTTCATGGGCGTGCGGCCGCGTAGTTTGCGCGGACCGGCGCGGCGGAAGCAAGTCGCCCCCGGCGCGCGCTCGCGCGGCCGGGGGCGACTCGCGGCGCGTGCTCAGCGACCGCTCTTGATCGCGATCTTCTGCACGCTCGGGCGCGCGGGCGCCGACTTCGGCAGCCGGACCCGCAGCACGCCCTTCTCGAAGGTCGCCTCGACCTTCGCGGCGTCGACCTCGGTCGGCAGGCCGATCACGCGCTGGAACGAGCCGTAGGCGCGCTCGATCTGGTGCCAGCCGGTGTGGTCCTGCTTCGATTCGACCTTCTTCTCGCCCTTCAGCACGAGCATCCCCTCGTGCAGCGAGAGCTCGACGTCGTTCTCGTCCACGCCGGGCAGCTCCGCCTCGACGTGGACCGCGTCGGCGGACTCGCGCACGTCGATGCGCGGGCCGTCGCCGTTGACGAGGGCCGACAGCTCGGTCGGGAACCCGGGGAAGCTGCCGAGCAGCGCGTCGAACGCGCGGTTCATCGGCGAGTGGACTTCACTCGGCGCCTGCCGGCGCCACGGAATCAGGTATCGCATGGTCACTGCTCCTGGAACGGGTTGGGTGCGGCATTGTCTGCCGAATTGCCATGATCAAGGACCATGCCATCGTTTGATCTGAGCGGAATCGGCCCCGACCGCACGCTCATCTGGCTGATTCGCGCCAGTTTGGCAGATTTGGTGCCGCTGCGGCAGCCGATCCGCGCGGCTCAGGCCGCTGCCGGCCCGTTCGTCCGCGCCCAGCGGAACAGCGCGGCGCGCAGCGCATCCACCCGCACCGGCTTCGTCAGGTAGTCGTCCATCCCCGCCTCGAGGCAGCGCTCGCGGTCGCCTTGGATCGCGTTCGCGGTCAGCGCGAGGATCGGCAGCCGCGCGCGGCCGCTCGCCGCCTCGCGCCGGCGCCATTCGCGCGCGGCCTCGTAGCCGTCGAGCACCGGCATCTGGCAGTCGAACAGCGCGAGGTCGAACGCGCCCGTCTCGAGCGCGTCGAGCGCCTCGCGCCCGTGGTTCGCGACGACCGGCGTCAGACCGAGCTTCGCGAGCAGGCCGCGGATCACGCGCTGGTTGACGAGGTTGTCCTCGGCGACC
>SCVU01000286.1 GCA_004296785.1 Planctomycetota bacterium | reverse complement strand
CGTACAACTCGTCGCCCGCCGCGCGCAATCGCTGCGCGGGATCGCGCGTGAACGACGCCTCGTAGATCACGACGTGCACGCGGCGCGGCGCGGACGGATCGGCGAGCAGCCAGTCGAGCCGCGCCTCGGGCACGATCGCGGCGGCCATCGCGGCGTGCTCGCGCAAGTAGTGCCGCGCCGGCGCCTCGTTGAACCCAGGGAACGTGCCGGTCACCGACAGCACTGCGTCGCCGTCGCGCCAGTGCGCGACGACCTCGGCGTAGGCCGAGCGAAAGTCCTGCTTCCAGTTGCGGCTGCGCGCGACGACGTCGTGCGCGATCGCCGCGGCGACGAGCAGCGCGGCCGCGCTCCAGCCGACCGCGCGGCGCGGCAGCGCGCACAGGCCGCTCGCGACGGCGAGCACGAGCGCGGACGCGCAGGAGGCGAGGTAGCGCGGCACGAAGTTCGGCGCGGACGCGAGCGCGATCGCGAGCGCGGCTCCGATGCCGGCGAGCGCGAGGACCGGCGCGAGCGTGGCCGCTCCCGCGCGCCCGCGCATCGCGACCCACAACGAGACCGAGAGGCCCGCGACGATCACGCCGCCGGCGCACCAGACGAGCCAGTGCTGCGATTCGGGCAGCCGCCCGGACTCGACGAGGTACAGGCGCACGGGGAACTGCGCGAGGTCGCTCCAGCCGAGCTGGCCGAGCGCGGCCCACGACGTCGCCGTCTGCTTCGGCAGCATCGCGACGAGCCACGGGATCCACGCGGCGAAACCGGCGGCGCCGCCGACGACGAGCGCGACGGCGCTGCGCGCGCTCGTCATGCGCCGCACCCACGCCCACGACGCCGCGGCGAACAGCGCGGGCAGCAGCACGCCGGCGAGATAGTGCGAACCGACGCCGAGCGCGGTCGCCGCGGCCGCGAGCACGAACGCGCGCTGCGCACGCCGGCGGTCGCGCGCGGCGCCGCGCTCGTCGGCGGGCGGCGCGTCGCGCAATGCGATCGCGACCGCGGCCAGCGCGAGCGTGCCCGACAGCTCGAGCAGCGAGTACGCGCGCAGCTCCTGCGCGTACCACAGGCTGAACGGCGACAGCGCGAGCAGAGCGGTCGCGAGCAACGCGAGCGGCGCCGCGCACGAGCGCAGGCAGACGATCGCGAACACGACGAGCGACGCACAGGACGCGAGCGCGGGCAGCGCGCGCAGCGCGGCCTCCGACGCGCCGACCCACTCCATCCAGTGGCGCAGCAGCCAGAAGAACAGCGGCGGGTGGCGATCGCCGGCGAGCGCTTCGACGAGATCCGGCGCGGTCGAGATGTAGAGGCTCGCGATCTCGTCGTACCACAGCGAGTGGACGCCGAGCGACGTGAGCCGCAGCACGCAGCCGAGGACGACGAGCGCGGCGACGGCGAACACGGAGCGGCGCGAGAGCGAAGGCGCGCCGTTGACCAGCGAGCTCATGCGCTGTCAGCGCTGCGGCAGGAACCAGTGGATGTAGCCACAGCCGTCGCAGACGTAGCAAGTCGCCGACGCGTTCGCCCAGTCGAAGTTGAAGAACGTGGCGACGGCCGTGTTCAGCTGCGCCTCGCGCTGCCAGAACCGATCGTGCTTGCAGATCTCGCAGCGCAGCTCCAAGCCCGCGATCTCGACGCGCTGGGGTTCGTTCTGACCGAAAAGTGCCATGCCTGGTTCCGGCGCGGCCGCGCTACCACTGGAAGCGCGTGCCGCGTTCGAACATCTCCTTGACCGGCGTGACGCGCACGCGCTCGGGCGCGATCCGCAGCGGATAGACCTGGATCTCGCGGTCCTCCGCGAGGATCTCCGCCGACTTCTGCACCGCTCCGTAGTCGATCGGCGACGGCGCGTCGCTCGTCAGCGCTTCCTTGAGCTCCGCCGCGTTCGGCGCGACGAGCGCGATCACGAGGTTCTCGACCTGCAGGTGCTTCTTCACCGCGGCGTTGACCTCCTCGAGCGTGATCTCGTCCATCATCCAGCGGAACGTCGAGAGGTGCGACTGCTCGAGCCCGAAGTAGCGATCGTCGATCGCGTAGCCGAGCTTCTCGTCGGTCGTCTCCGCAAAGTGCAGGCAGTAGCCCTTCAGGAACTTGCGCGTGAAATCGAACTGCTCGCGCGTGAGCCCGTTCTTCGCGAGGTGCTCGACCTCGCGCAGCCCCGCGCGCAGCGTGAACACCGCGCGCTCGGGCGGCACCGGCCGCAGCCACACCTCGAACAGCTGCGCGCGCCGACCGACGCCCTGCGGCGGCATCGAGCGGCTGCCGCCGTTCGGATAGGCCTCGATGTACGAGTAGTCGCCGTAGTTGATGCCGCGCTCCTCGCGGATCACCTGGTACAGGTGCGACGAGCTGTTGCGGTGCTCGCCGAGCCACGAGTTCGCGATCCACAGCGCGTAGTACTCGCGCGTGCCGCGCTTGACGTCGATCGGGTAGCCGAAGCTGATCGCCGTCGCGTTGCCCGGCTTGTCGACGATCACGGCGTTGCGGCCTTCGATCTTCGCCGGCGCCGGCGCGGCGGGCGTCGGCGCCGCACCGGCCGGCAGCTTCGCGAGATCCGCCTCGAGGCGCTGCGCGAGCGCGGGCTCGAACGCTCCGCCCAGGCCCATCACGACGCCGTCGCGCGTGAAGTGCGCGGCGTAGAACGCCTTGACGTCGTCGAGCGTGATCGACTTGAGCGACTGCACGGTGCCGATGTCGAGGTGCGCGTAGCCGCTGCCGCGGTAGACCTGCTCGTACAGCGTGGCCTTGCCGAGCTCCTCGTCCGACGAGAAGCGCAGGTCGTTCTCGATCGCCGACACGAACTGGTCGCGCAGGCGCCGGAAGTCGTCCTCGCGGAAGCCGGGCGCGAGCACCGCGCTCGTGAACAGCGGGTAGAACATCGCAACGGCGTCGCGATGCGCGCGGCCGGTGACGATCGTCATCTCGCGATCGACGTTCGAGCCGTAGCGCGCGGCGAGCGGGTAGAGCTTGGCGAGGATCTCGTCGTAGCTCGACGCGCGCGTGCCGCCCTCGGTCAGCATCGCCGCGGTGAGCGCCGCCAGGCCTTCCTTGCCGATCGGATCGTTCTGCGAGCCGACCTTGAACCACAGGCGGAACGCGACGTTCGGGTCGCTCGCGACCGGCAACAGCACCGGCTTCGCGGCGAGCTTCGCGCTCGCGGCCGTCGCGGCGCGGGCGGCGCGCGGCTGCGCGAGCGTCGCGACGAGATTCTCGGCGGAGCCCTGCGCGTACAGCGTCGCGACCGTGCTGCGCGCCTCGGTCAGGTACGCGCTCGCCGCGGCCTGCACGTCGGCGGGCGTGATCTCGGCGAGCGTCGCGAACTGCCGCTCGACCGAATCGAAGTCGCCGGTGATCGCGATCAGGCGCGCCATCCGCTCGCACACGTCGCTCGGCGTCGACAGATTCGACAGGAAGCCGAAGCGCGCGCGCGAACGCGCGGCGTCGAGCCGCGCGACGTCGACCGGCTGCGTGCGCAGCGCCTCGACCGCGCCCCAGATCTCCTCTTCGACCGCGCGCGCGTCCTCGAGCTGCTTGACGATCGCGTAGACGCCCCACAGACCCGCGTCGCGATTGAGCCCGAAGTCCGGGAAGATCGTCTCGACGCGCTGCTCCTGCAGCACGAGCTTCTTGTACAGATCCGAGGTCTGGCCGAACGCGAGCTCGCCGAAGAGCGTCGCGGCGATCATGCGCCGGTTGGTCGGCTGGAACGCGTCGCCCTGGAAGGTGACGGCGACGATCGGCTGCGTCTGGCCCTCGAACTGCACCGCGATGCGGCGCGGCGCCTTGTGCTCGGGCTCGGCCGGCACCTTCGGCTCGACGTAGCCCTTCTTCCAGCCCGCGTAGTGCTGCTCGATCAGCGCGAAGGTGGACGCGGGCTCGACGTCGCCCGCGACGAGCACGACGACGTTCTCGGGGCGGTAGAAGCGCTGGAAGAACGACTTCGAGTACTCGAACTGCTCGGGCATCGCCTTGACGTCGGCCTCGAAACCGATCGTCGTGTGCTTGTACGTGTGCACGTCGAACGCGGCGTCCTGCAGCGACTCCGACAGCACTTCGAACGGGTTCGTGCGGCCCTTGCGGTACTCGCCGTACACCGCGCCCGACTCGGTGCGGAACTCGGGCTCCGCGTACTTCAGGTTCTGGAAGCGATCGGCCTCGATCTCGACGACCGTCGGCAGGCTCTCCTTCGTGAACGACAGGTGGTACGCCGTCATGTCGTCCGACGTGAACGCGTTCGTGTCCGCGCCCATGCCGTTGACGACGCGGTCGTACGCGGGGCCGGGCAGCTTCTCGGTGCCGCGGAACATGCAGTGCTCGAAGAAGTGCGCGAAGCCGGTGACGCCGGGCTCGACCTCGTCGCGCGAGCCGGTGCGCACGATCGACCAGTACGCGACCAGACCGTCGCTCGGCATCGGCACGACGAGCGCCTGCAAGCCGTTGGGGAGGACCTTGCGGTGCACCGCGTACGGGAACGCCTTGTCGCTCGGCATGGCGGCATCCTTGGCCTGTTTCTGCGCCGCGTGCGCGGCCGGTTGGTGCGCATGCGCGGCGCTGGCGTGGCGCGCGCGCGGCGGCGGGAGATCGACGTGGATCGCGCAGGCGCCGAGCGCGAGCGAGGTGAGGAGGGACGCGGTGACGAGGATCGGGCGCAGCTTGGGATTCATGCCGTTCGTGCTCGGGTTCGGCGCGACGGGAGAGCGCGTCGCGAGCCGGATAGTGTGGCGAGGAGCGTCGAGACTGGCCATCGACGGGCGCCGGCGAGCGTCGGGATGCTTGCCCCGCCGCGACCGGGGCTCCTAGAATCCGACGCAGTTCCAAGCGCGGCCACGAGTTGCGCTCGGGATCCATCGCCCCCGCCACTGCCGCGGCGCGATCGGTCGCGCGGCTCGCTCGCTTTGGCGCGCGCCCGCGCGGTCGAGCTCGCCGCGCTGCCACGAGAGGACTCGGAACTTGGGACACGCTGCCCCGCCTCCCCCGCCGGCGCAACCCGCCGGCGAGCACAAGCCCTACGTCCCCGACGACGCAAACGTCGCGGAGTTCACGCCGAAGGCGATCCTGTTCGGCGCGCTGTTCGGGATCCTGTTCGGCGCCGCGACCGTGTACCTCGCGCTGCGCGCGGGCCTGACGGTCTCCGCGTCGATCCCGATCGCGGTGCTGTCGATCTCGGTGCTGCGGGTCTTCGGGCGGCCGACGATCCTCGAGAACAACATCGTGCAGACGATCGGCTCGGCCGGTGAATCGGTCGCGGCCGGCGTCGCGTTCACGATCCCCGCGATGCTGTTCCTCTCGCCGGGCGCGAACGGCGAGCAGTACTTCCAGTACATGCAGATCATGACGCTCGCGTGCGTCGGCGGGATCCTCGGCGTGCTGTTCATGGTGCCGCTGCGGCGCTCGCTGATCGTCGGCGAGCACGGGACGCTGCCGTACCCGGAAGGGACTGCGTGCGCGGAGGTGCTCGTCGCCGGCGAGAAGGGCGGGAACATGGCGAAGCTCGTGTTCCAGGGCGTCGGTCTCGCCGTCGTCTACAACGTCCTGATGAAGGTCTTCGCGCTCTGGAAGGAGAGCCCGATCTACGTCAGCCCGAAGACCTCGACGCTTCCGAACGCGACCGTCTCGGCCGAGCCGACCGCCGAGTACCTCGGCGTCGGGTACATCCTCGGGCCGCGCGTCGGCGGGATCATGGCCTCGGGCGCGATTCTGTCGTGGATCGTGCTGATCCCGCTCCTGTCGCTGCTGATCCCCGAAGCGACGCGGCACGACGCGCTGAAGTCGCTCGGCCGCAGCGACGGCTGGATCGCCGGAGCGAGCGGACCGCGCCAGGTGTACGAGGCGTACGTGCGCTACATCGGCGCCGGCGCGGTCACCATGGCCGGAATCATCACACTGATCCGCACCGCGCCGACGATCTGGCGCGCGATCACGCAATCGGCGTCGTCGATGGGCAAGGGCGCCGGCGGCGGAATCGTCAAGCGCACCGAGCGCGACATCCCGATGTGGGTCGTCGCGGTTGGCTCGCTCGGCCTCGTCGGCGTGCTGACGGCGCTGCCGATCCTGCCCGGTGACTTCACCGGCAAGCTCGTGATGGCCGTGCTGATGATCGTGTTCGGGTTCCTGTTCGTGACGGTGAGCTCGCGCATCGTCGGCATCATCGGCTCCTCCTCGAACCCGATCTCGGGGATGACGATCGCGACGCTGCTCGGCACCGCGCTCGTGTTCCTCTCGATGGGCCTGAAGGGCGACATCAACCAGCCGATCGCGCTGTCGGTCGGCGCGATCGTGTGCATCGCGGCCGCGAACGCCGGCGCGACGAGCCAGGACCTGAAGACGGGTTACCTGGTCGGCGCGACACCGATACGACAGCAGTTCGGCCTCGTGATCGGCGTGATCGCGTCGGTGCTCGCGATCGGCTGGACGATGAAGATGCTCGACTCGGGGATGGCACCCGAGGGAATGGCGCACGGCATCGGCACCGACAAGCTGCCCGCTCCGCAGGCGACGCTGATGGCGACCGTCATCAAGGGCGTGCTGTCGCAGAGCCTGCCGTGGGGCTACATCATGGTCGGCGCCGGACTCGCGGTGGCCGTGTACTTGTGCGGCGTCTCGCCGCTCGCGTGGGCCGTCGGCGCGTACCTGCCGTTCGCGACGTCGTTCACGATCTTCCTCGGCGGCCTGCTGCGCGGGTTCGTCGACAAGAAGAGCAAGGCGAGCACGGAGAGCGAGATCTCGCCGGGCATGTTGTTCGCGACCGGTCTCGTCGCCGGCGGATCGCTGACCGGGGTCGTGGTCGGAGCGCTGAACGGCGTCGACATGGACATGACGAAGCCCGACGGCACGCCGGGGACCCAATCGGTGATCGCGTACCTGTCGCACTACGGCGAGAGCCTGCAGAAGTCGATGGCCGAGGCGTTCGGCGCGAACTCGCCCGATGCGTTCGCGATGATCATGTTCGGCTTGATGGCGTTCGTGCTCTATCGCGTCGCGATGAAGCCGTCCGCCGCGAAGTAGCGCGCAGATGAGCGCCACGAGCTCCGGCGAAGTCTTCCGTCCCGCAGTCGCGGCCGAGGAGACGGCGCCGGAGCTGACGTTCCGCGCGCTGCTCCTCGGCGCGATCCTCGGCATCGTCTTCGGCGCGGCGTCGACGTACCTCGCGCTCAAGGTCGGCCTCACGATCTCGGCGTCGGTCCCGATCGCCGTCCTCGCCGCGTGGGCGCTGCGCCGCCGCAACCAGCAGCGCGCGATCCTCGAGCACAACATCGTGCAGACGACCGGCTCGGCCGGCGAATCGGTCGCGGCGGCCGTCGTGTTCAGCGTGCCCGCGCTGATCTACCTCGGATACCCGCTGCAGGTCGGCCTCACGACGCTGATCGCGCTGACCGGCGGACTGCTCGGCGTGCTGATGATGGTGCCGCTGCGCCGCTACCTGATCGTCAAGGAGCACGGCGTGCTGCGCTACCCCGAGGGCAAAGCGTGCGCGGAGATCCTGCAGGCCGGCGAGAAGGGCGGCATGAGCGCGCGCAAGGTCTTCATCGGCCTCGGCGTCGGCGTGCTGTTCAAGGGACTGCAGGCGGTGCTCGGCGGCGTCAAGCCGACGCTCGAGCACACCTTCGCGAAGTTCAAGGGCGCGGCGGTCGGCTGCGACTTCGCACCCGAGTTCGTCGGCGTCGGCTACATCATCGGGTACCGCACGTCCGTGATGATGGTCGCCGGCAGCGTGCTCGCGAGCTTCATCCTCGTGCCGATGATCGCGATGTTCGGCGCGGGCCGCACCGAGCCGCTGCTGCCGGCGACGATGCTGATCAGCGCGATGGATTTCGGCGCGGGCGGCACGAGCATCTGGAGCAACTACGTGCGCCACATCGGCGCCGGCGCAGTCGCGGTCGGCGGCCTGTTCGCGCTCGGCCGCGCGTTCCCGTCGATCGTCACGTCGATCGGCGCGTCCGCGCGCAGCCTGTTCGGCGGCGCGGGCTCGGCCGCGAACGCGATCCCGCTGCGCACCGAGCGCGACACGCCGACGCCGGTGCTCCTGTTCGGCGCGCTGGCGATCGTCGCGTTCATCTGGGCGATGCCCGCGTTCCAGATGACGCTGCTCGGCGCGGTGCTGATCCTCGTGCTCGGATTCCTCTTCGCCGTCGTGAGCTCGCGCATCACCGGCGAAGTCGGTTCGAGCTCGTGCCCGCTGTCGGGCATGACGATCGGCGTGCTGATGGCGACCTGCGGCGTGTTCCTGCTGGTCGGCTGGACCGGCTCTGCGTACAGCCGGCTCGCACTGATCGTCGGGGCCGTGATCTGCATCGCGATCAGCAACGCGGGCACGTGCTCGCAGGACTTGAAGACCGGCTACCTGGTCGGCGCGACGCCGATCAAGCAGCAGGGCGCGCTGCTGATCGGCGTGCTCGCATCGGTCCTCGCGGTCGGCTGGACCGCGTACCTGCTCAACGTCGCCGAAACGCGCGAGATGGTGCTCGCGAAACCGTTCGCGGTGCCGAGCGAGCTCGTCGCGCGCGCCGACCATACGACGCGCGTGAAGCCCGACGAGACGAAGGCGGCCGACGGCAGCGTCACGAAGGCGCCGCTGGACACGCGCGAGTACGCGTACGTCCGGCTGTCGAAGGCCGAGCTGCCCGAAGGCGTCGCCGAAGGCGCGTACCTCGTCGATCCCGCGACGAACCAGGCGCTCGTCTTCCGCGAGGAGGGCATCGGCGCCGGCCGATTGCGCGCGCCGCAGGCGAAGCTGATGTCGGTCGTGATCGACGGTCTGCTGACGAACCGCCTGCCGTGGAACCTGATCCTGCTCGGCGCGGCGATCGCGATCTTCGTCGAGCTGTTGGGACTGCGCTCGCTGACCTTCGCGGTCGGCGTGTACCTGCCGATCGCGGCGACGATGCCGGTGTTCATCGGCGGCTGCGTGCGTTGGCTCGCCGACCGGATCTACAAGCGCCAGCCCGACGCCGAGGACGAGCCCGAGGGCACGCTGTGGTGCTCGGGCCTGATCGCCGGCGCGTCGATTCTCGGGATCGCCGCGGCGATGCTGTCGTTCGTCAAGGGCTACGACAGCGACGCGGGGCTGCACCCGTACCTCGCGAGGCTCAGCAAGTTCGCGTTCGCGAACGAGAACTGGTTCGGCGTCGCGGTCCTCGCGCTGCTGTGCGCCCTGATCCTGTACGGCGCGCGCAGCTCGAAGAAGGCGTAGCGCGCGCGCCGCGCGTTCGCGCTACTTGCCGCGGCTCTTCCAGGCCGGGTACTTCGACAGGTGCGCCTTCGCGGCGACCAGCGCCTGCTCGCGCGGCATCTTCTGCATCTGCATGAAGTAGCCGCTCGTCGTGCCCTCGAGCACCTGCTCGTACGACTTCAACTGGCCCTTCTCGTCCGTGCAGTACGCGCAGTACATCTGCCCCGGCACCGCGTCCTTGAGCGGCATGCCGCACGACTGGC
>SCVU01000285.1 GCA_004296785.1 Planctomycetota bacterium | reverse complement strand
ACCACGATGGTCGGTTCGCGACGCTCGCGGACGTGGTGAAACACTACGACGCGTTCTTCGTGCTCGGCCTCAGCGCGCCGCAGCAGCTCGATCTGATCGAGTACCTGCGCTCGCTGTAGCACGAGCGCGTCGACGCTCACTTCGCGGGAGTCGCCGCGAGCAGTTCGAACGTCAGCGCCGCCCAGTAGCTCTGCCATTCGGCGCCCGGGTTCTTCGAGCGCTGCATGTGCACGCTCTTGACGAGCCACACGTCCGCTCCGACGCCGGTGAACTCGACCTTCCCTTGCGCATCGCTGCGCAGCTTCTGCGCCTTGTCAGGCGCGCTCTTCGGCTGCGCGACGACCAACGCACCCTCGAGCGGCTTGCCGTCGAACAGCAACTGCACCGCGAGCTTGCCCTCGGGCCGCTCCGCGTGCGGATCGACGAGCGGCACGAGCTCGAGGTCGAGCCCGACCGATTTGGTGAACTCCACGCCGCTCCTCCCGTCGACGCACACGAGCGCCTTCGCGCAGCGCTTGTAGTACTCGCGCGCGGGCTTCTCGGCCTCGCCGAGCTTCGCGCGCTCGGCCGCGATTCGCTCGAGCCCTTCCTCCTCGAGGTACGACGCGAACTTGTCGGGCAGCAACTCGAGGAACGCCGAGTTCGTCTGGTACACGAGGATCGCGGGCCCCGCGACCGACGCGTTCATCAGTCCGGCCGGCGCGCGCCGATCGAAACCCGGCAGCGGCCGCTCGCCATTCGCGTCGATCCGCGCGAGGCGGAAGATGCGGTCTGGATTGCGCACCTGCTCCTCGCCCTGCCACGCGACGCCGACCTGCACCGACACGTCGACGCGCTGCTTGAGCGCGGGGCGAAAGCTCGACGGTTGCAGCCAGCAGTCGTGCGCGCGCGGCAGTGCCGCGACGAGGAGCGCCGCAGCGAGCGCGAGTGATCGACGCGAGTGGATGAGCTTCATCGTTCGTTCCCCTGGGAGTTCGTCGCTGCCGTCCATCATGCGCGCGGTGCGGGAAGCGCGCGAGCCGCCGGCATTCTGCCACCGGCGGCTCGCAGGCTTTGGACCGCGCGGAGTCAGTCGAAGAGCTCGGCGAAGACCGCTTGGTTCTCCTTGAACTTGAAGTCCTTGCCGTTGATGGGCGTCGGCGGCGCCGTGTCCGACGTGTCGTCGAACAGGTTCAGCACGAAGCCGTTGAAGTTCGTCTCGTCGTCGTCGCTGTCCTCGTGGCAGCCGCTCGCGAACGCGATCGACAGTCCGACCGCGAGGATCGCGGCGCGCGCGAGCAGTCGCCGCGGCGTGAAGTGCGTGTTGCGTTGCATGGGGTTCCCTCGGCCGCGCCTAGTTCGAGCTCGCGCCCGCCAGCGGCGTCAGCAGGTACGGGAATGCCGCGCTGAAGAAGCTGTCGTCGACGTACGCGCCGTCGGTGTACGCGAGCTGGCCCGACGGTGCGTCGCCGATCGGCAGCAGCACGCCCATCGCCACGCGCAGCTCGATGTCGACGACGTCGTCGCCCGGCCGGCGTCCGTTCGGGAACCCCGCGAGATCGCCGCCGATCACGCCGAGGTTGTTCTGCGCGCCGCGCGCGGCCGGCGCGATGTCGGTGTTGAGCCGCAGCATCTCCGCGGTCGAGCCGTTGACGTTCAGACCGGGCACGCCGGTCAGGAACGCCTGCACGAGATCGGCGCGCGGGAACGCGGTCGGCGCGGTGACTCCGAACAGTGCCTCGAGCAGCGCGGGCAGCGTCGGGTGCGTCACGTAGTCGGCGAACTGTGCGTCGTCCTTCGGCTCGCTCGCGTTGAAGCGATCCTTGTCCTTGAGGCCGATCACGACTTCGTTGACGAGCGGCGCCGACAGGCGCGAAACCTGCGTGTACGCGCCGCCGTGCACTGCGCTCGTGCCCGGAACCGGTTGCGGATTGAGCACGCGCGCCTGGCGCAGGCTCGCCGTGGTCCAGCCGCCGATCACCGGATCGCCGGCGACGAGGAAGTCGATCGGCAGCTCGAGCACGATCGAGGTCACGTTCGCGTCGGCGAGCAGGTCGGACTCGCCGTTGACCGGCCCGAGCGGATTCAGATTCACGAGGTCGAACACCTCGCCGAGGTTCACGACGAACGGATCCTTGCGCTGGCCGACGAACATGCGGCCGGTGAAGCCGCCCGGGAGAGCAATGTCGTGGATGTGCGCGTTCGCGTACGCCTCGTAATCGGCGATCGACTTCTCGCCGATGTTGTCGACGGGCTTCTCGAACGTCGTCGCGCCGGAGCCGACCTTGGTCACGCTCGAGCTCGTCGCGCCCGCGCCAGCGCCCTGCACGAGCTTGACCGTGTACGACTCGGTCACGTTCAGAGCGGAGGTGTCGCCCGCCGTGATCGATCCAACGTTGATCAGCGGCACCGAGACCGTCTTCTTGTTGCCCGGCGGGCCGATCTCGAGCGCGATGTCCTTGTTCGCGTTCGCGAAGCGGAACTGGAACGTCAGGTCCTGGATCGCGTCGCCGTTGTTGTCGACCTTGATCTCGTACAGCGCGTTCGGGTCGAGCGTGAAGTAGTTCGGGCCGCCGTACGGCGCCTGCAGCGGGACGTAGTTCGCGACGAGCACGACGGAGTCGCCGCGACCCGGCTCGTACGCGCGGAACATGTAGAAGTCGGTCGCGTCGACCTTGGGGAGTTCAGTGATCTGCGGGGCCTCGCGGTGGCTCGAAACGAGCGCAGGCAAGGCCAACAAGAGAGGGAACAAGGACATGGGAGTAGATGGAGTCGAGGGTGTTCGGTTCGTCGAGCCGCACGTGTGGCTCGCGCTGCCGCCGCAGCTACGGCGCGCCCTGAGCGCGCGGATTTGGGCAGGCGGGCGACGACGGAAGATGTGGTGGAACCTCGAGTTGCGTCTGTCGAGCGCGCCCGGCTCACGCGCCGTCGCGCACTCCAAATCCGCGCGCGCGCGCCGCCCGTAGGCTCTGTTCGTGAACTCTCCGTTGCCCAGCGGCGCACGCTCGGAAGACCACGCTTCCGGCGCCTTGGACCCGCTGCGCGCGACGGTCGCGCGGATGGCGCTCGGCGACGAGCAGGCGCTCGCGACGCTGTACGAGGCGACGAGCGCGCTCGTGTTCGGCCTCGCGCTGAAGATCCTGCGCGATCGCCCCTCGTGCGAGGAAGTCGTCGTCGAGGTCTACGCGCAGGCCTGGAAGCAGGCGCGGCGCTACGACGCGGCGCGCGGCAGCGTCGCGACCTGGCTCGGCATGATGGCGCGGACGCGCGCGATCGACCTCGCCCGCGCACGCGCGCGCTTCCTCGCGATCGAGGACGAGATGGGCGAGTCTTTCGACGCCGCCGACGACGCGCGCGATCCGCTCGAGTCGAACGCGCTGCTCGAGCGCGCGTCGCGCGTGCGCGGCGCGCTGCAGTCGCTGCCGGACGAGCAGCGCAACCTGATCGAAGCCGCGTTCTTCCGCGGTATGTCGCACACGGAGATCGCGGGCGCGCTCGGTCAGCCGCTCGGCACGGTCAAGACGCGCATCCGCATGGGACTCGCCGCGCTGCGCCGCGCGCTGGCGCCGCTCGAAGGAGAATGGACATGAACACTCAGAACGACTCGAACGGAGACGGCGATGGCTGGGCCGGCGGTGACGCCGCGGACTGGGCGGCGCTGTACGTGCTCGGCGCGCTTTCCGGCGACGAGCTCGCGCTGTGCGAGCGGCGGCTCGCGAATGATGCTGCGTTTCGCTCCGAGGTCGAGAAGTTGCGTCCGACCGCAAATGCGTTGAGCCTGGCCGCCGCTCCGGTGGAGCCGCCGTCGGGACTGTTCGAGCGCGTCCGCGCGCGCGCCGGGCTCGTGTCGGGCGCTGATGAGATCGCGCGCGACGTCCAGCCGTGGAAGCAGTGGCGCACGGAGAAGAGCGCGCGCGAGTTCGATTATCTAGCGGCGGACGTGCGCGAGTTCACGCCGACGGCGGTGCCGGGGATCAGCGTGCGGAAGCTGTTCGTCGATGCGGATGCGGATCGCGTGACGATGTTGGTGCGGATGCGCGCGGGCGCGAGTTATCCGGGGCACCGGCACGCGGGGCCGGAGGAGTGTTATGTGCTCGCGGGGGATATTCGTGTTGGTCCGGATCTGCACATGCGGGCGGGTGATTATCAGCGAGCGGATGTCGGGAGCGTGCACCCGGTGCAGTCGACGGATGGCGGGTGCTTGTTGTTGATCACGTCGTCGTTGAACGATGAGTTGCTGGTGTTGGGGTGAGAGAGCGCGAGCTGGCGAATTGAATGGTCGCGCGCGGAGCGCGCGACTTAGGCGGCCGAGGACGGCCGCCTGACTTCGCACTCGAGCGGGCGCGCGGACGCGCCCGCTCGAGTGCGAAGTTCAAGGGGAGCGGAGGGAGAGGTGGGATTCGATGAACGCGATGCATTCGCGTGCGGCGTGAGCGGGGGAGGTCGAGTCGATGCGGGTGGAGAGGGAGAAGGCTTTCTCGGAGTGGCGGTAAAGGGGGTCGTAGTAGAGGTCGAGGAGGACGGAGACGAGTTCGCGCTCGCGGTGTTCGTCGAGCAGGGCGACGAGCTTGCCGGCCCATTGGACGGGGCCGATGCGCTGCTCGATGAACGGCAGTTGTCGGCGCAGTTGTGTGCGGCTGTCTGGGTGTTCGAGGTAGTCGTCGAGCAGGACGTCGATGCGTCGGTCGAGCGTGGTGGCGAGCTCGATGCAGGTGCCGGAGCAGAGTGCGGTCCAGAGGCGGGTGGGCAGGATCGCGTCGCCGATCTTGCGGCTCTCCCCTTCGAGCACGATCGCGGCGCCGAATCCGCGTGAGCAGCGCCGCCACAGCCGCGATTCGAACTTCTTCTGCGATGCGGGCGTGAGTCCGACCATGCCGAGGACCGACGAGCGGTGTTCGGCGAGCGCTTCGAGGTCGAGCACCCATTCCGGACGCAGCCGCTCGATCGCGCGCAGCACGAGTGTCTTGCCGACGCCGGTGAGCCCGCGCAGCACGAAGACCGGCGGGGTGAGCGCGAGCGCGTCGAGACCCGCGGCGACGTGCGCGCGCCACGCGCGGTAGCCGCCCTCGAGGATGCACGCGCGCTCGAGACCGAGTTCGCGCAGGAACGACGCGAGGCTGCGCGAACGCATGCCGCCGCGCCAGCACGCGAGCACGACCGCGTGCTCGGGCAGCGCGTCGAGCGGCTGCGTGCGAAGCTCCCTCTGCAGCGCGTCGAATCCGGACGCGGTGCGCTCGACGAAGCGCTGCTCGATCGCCGCGTCGCCGAGCGCGTGACCCGCGCGCGCAGCGATCGATCGGACGAGCGGATCGATGTGCGAGCGCATCAGCTCGCGCGCGCGCGTGAACGCGGCCTCGGGCGACTCGTGGCGGTACGCGGTGCCGATCAGCGCGCGCTCGGCGTCGTCGAAGAGCGGCACGCAGAGCGCGCCGGGAAAGCAGTCGACCGCGTGCTCGACGGGCGCGCGCACGTCGATCACGAGCGGCTCGCGCGCGGCGAGCACCTGCGCGACCGTCGCGGACGGCACGCCGCGCACAGGGCGGATCGACGTTGCTGGCACGGCTGTGCGCGCCGCGCGGGAAGCGCGCTGCGCGAGCGGATCCTACACCGCGCGGCCGGGTCGCCGCGCCGTCGAGACCTACACCGGCTTGCGCGTTTCGCGCAGCAGCTCGCGCAGTCGCTCGAAGAACGCTTCGCCGCGCAGGCTCCTCAGCTCCGCCAAGCGCGCTTCGTCGAGCGTGCCGCGCTGCTCGAACCACTGCAGCGCGCGCTCGCGGACGCGCTCGCCGATCGCGTCGCGGCGCTCGGCCTGCGGCAGCGCGCGCAGCTCGAGCAGGTCGTCGAGCGTCGGGCACAGCGGCGGCCCGTCGTGCTGCGCGTTGCGTGCGCCGTCGGGCGCGCGCTGCCCGCCGCCGCGGCGCGCTGGGCCGCCGCGGCCGTGGCTGTCGCGCGACTCGCGGCCCTCGCGCGGCTCGCGCCCGCCGCGGGACTTCGGGTCGCACCACGGCTCGCGCGGACGCCGGCTCTCGAACTCGCGCCAGAAGGCCTCGTCGTCGAGCTTGCACAGCTCGTCCCACTCGGCGCGCTCGAGGAACGGCGGCAGGCCGCGCTGCTCGAAGTCGCGGACGAGCTGCTCGCGGCGCCAAGCGCGCAGCGTCTCCAGTCGCTGCGGCGGATCGGCCTGCAGCGCGCGCTCGATCTCCGCCGCGTCTCGACCCAGCCGCTCGCCGAGGCGGCGCAGCGCCTGCTCAGGCGCCTCCTTGCGCAACTTGTCGCGCAGCTCGTGGAAGCGGCGCTCACGGTCGTGCGGCGGCGCGCCCTCCAGCTCTTGCACGAAGTGCGACGGCACCTGCGCGCGCCGCAGCAGGCCGCGCTCGCGGCGCTGCGCGAACACGAGCTCGCGCAGCACCGCGCGCCGCGCGTGCGGATCGAGCGGCTCGAGCCGCGCGCGCTCGTCCGCGCTGAGTTCCGACTCGGCGCGCTCGAGCTCGGCGTCGAGCCGCTGCTTCTTCGCGACGAGCTCGGCGTGTTCGGCCTCCGACAGCTCGCGCAACGAGTCGTAGCGGCGCTCGAGCTCGCCCTGCTGCTCGGGCTCGAGGCTGCGCCAGTGCTCGAGCGCGGCGAGCTTGTCCGGATCGCGCGGCTCGGCCTCGTGCGTCGCCGGGCAACCGAGTCCGGCGAACGCGCCCAGCGCGAGCGCGGCGCCGAGCGCGGTGCGGAGGATCGTGCGCGCGCTCATCCGTTGCTCCGCTTGCCCGGCGCGTCGACCGGCGGTGCGATCTGCGGCGCCGCGTCCTCGCTCTCGCTCGACGCCTGCAGCAGCTCGACCTCGTCGTCGGGCAGTTCCGACAGCAACACGTCGATCTCCGCGCCCTGCAGCAGCTCGATGCTCTCGAGCAGCTCGAGCTCCGCGAGCAGTCCCTGCGGCGGCTGCTTCGACAGACCGCGGCTGCGCAGCTGCCACGCGCCCCACAGCGAGATCGACACGACGAGCGCGGCCGCGGCGGCGAGCGGCTTCCACGCGCGCAGCGCGCGCGCGCCGGCGCTCGGTCGCACGCGCTCCCGCTCGTCGGCGCGCGCACGCGCGAGCGCGCGCAGCACGCGCGGCGCCAGTCCGACGGGCGCGACGGGCGCGGGCAGCGCATCGAGCAGCCGATCGAGTCCGTCGAGTTGCGGCGCGCCGCGCGCGCGCTCGGCCTGCAGGCTGCGCAGCACGCGGCTGGACAGGCCGACCGGGTTCTGCACGTGCGCGCGCTCGAGCAGATCGTCGAGCGCGCGCTCGCTCTCCAGCACGGCGCGGCAGTCGCCGCAGGTCGCGATGTGCGCCCCGATCGACAGCTCGGCGAGCGAGCGCCGCTGCTCGAGCGCGGCCACGAGCGCTCGACGGAACTCGATGCATGCGGTGTTCATGCGCTCTCCTCCGCCAGGAACGGCGCCAGGCGCTCGCGCAGGTTCTCGCGCGCGCGGTGCACCATCGACTTGATCGCCTTCTCGCTGCTGTTCAGGATCGCGGCGATCTCCGCGTACGGCAGTTCCTCGTACTTGGCGAGGATCAGCGCCATGCGCTGCGTCGCCGGCAGCGACGCGATCGCCGCGCGCACCGCGCCGACGACGTCGTCGCGCTCGATCCGATCCGACGGCCCGGGCGCATCGAGCTCCGCCGGTTCGCGCGCGTCGCCGTCCGGGCCTCCGCCCCAGGGCGCGTCGATCGACAGCGCCGGCCGCAGTCGCTCGCGCTCGCGCTGGTTCGCGCACAGGTTGAACACGATGCGGTAGAGGAACGTCGAGAAGCGCGCGGTCGGCTCGTAGCGCGCGCGCGTGCGCACCAGGCGCAGGAAGACTTCCTGTACGAGGTCCTCGCGCCCGCGCTCGGTGCCCCAGAAGCGCGTGACGAGCGCGAACACCTGCGGCGAGTAGTGCTCGACGAGCCGGTCGAACGCGCGCTCGTCGCCGTGCTTGTACGCGAGCATCCAACTCGAGCCCGGATCGTCGGCCGGCGCAGTAGGCTCGCGCGTGGCGTGGGGGTCGGCGGGCATCGTGGACGGAACGTGGACCGAAGCTCTCGGCGGCGCGGGGGGCGCGGCCCCGCCTTAACCCTGACAGGGCGCGCGCGTTCCGGCGGCAGCGGCCGCGACTCGGCGCCGCGCTCGGCACGCAATCCCTTGCTCGGCAACGTTTTCCAGCCGTAGCACCGAGTTCGCTCGCGGCGCGTTCAACGCGCGCTCAACGCGCGGCGCCGCGCGGGCTCGCGGTCGCGCCGCGCAACCAGCGCCAGCGCGACGGTGGCCACAGCACGGCCACGGGCTGGCCGACGATCTCGCGCGCGCGCAGCGGGCCGAACGAGCGGCTGTCGAGACTGTGCGCCGAGTTGTCGCCGAGCAGGAAGTACTCGTCGGGGCCGAGCGTCAGCGGTTTCGCGATCCCGTGCTCGCCGCTCGGGATCGCGTGCAGGTCGCGCAGCACGCGCACGTCGCGGAACGCGGCGTCCAGGCCGGCGGCGCCGAACGCGGCGCGGATGCCGACGGCGCGCTGCGGCGCGGCGGCCGACGCGCTCGCGGGTTCGGCCGCCGCGAGCACGCGCGCGTCGTCGAGCCACAGTTCGACGTGGTGGTCGCGGACGACGAGCGACAGCGCGAGCTCGTCGGAGGCCGCCGCGTCGAACTCGGCGCCGGCGAGCGACGTCTCGACGCCCGAGCCGTCGGCGGCTCCGCGCAAGAGCTCGATCCGCGTGCGCCCCACGCGCGCGTCGTAGCGCTGACTCTCGCGGATCCAGCGCAGGCGCAGCTCGCCGGCCGCCCCCCAGTTCGCCACGCGCGCGACCAGCGCGATCGCGCCGTCGCCGACTTGCTCGGTGCCGACGCTCAGCGCGCCGTCGAGCCGTCGGTACTCGTCGCGCACGTCCGGGTGATACGAGCACCACGCGGCGGGCGCGCCGCTCGAGGACGCGGCGCCGTCGAACACGAACTCGCGCCCGACGAGTCGCCACGGCGTGCCCGCGCCGCGCTCGAACGCGAAGAGCTCGTCGAGGCTCTGCGCGCGCGAGTCGAACAGCGGCACGAGCGCGGCGCGCGGCTCGTCGACGCCCAGGCGCGCGCCGTTGACGACGACGTCGCCCGCGACGATCTGCACGCTCTCGCCGGGCAGGCCGACGACGCGCTTCACGACGGGATCGGGCTGGTCCGCGCGCTCGTGCACGACGAGATCGAAGCGCCGCGGCCGCCAGTCGGAGCGCAGCCGCACGAGCACGAGCTCGCCCGGGACGTGCGCGCCGCCCGCGTCGACCGACGGGCCGTACAGCGTGGGCTCCATCGATCCGCTCGCGACGCGGTACGCGCCGAAGAACATCACGAAGACGAGCCACGCGACGGCGGCGAGCGCGAGCGCGATCCACAGCGCCTGCCGCAAGCGGCGCGGGCGAGCGGAAGTCGCGCGCGGAGCGTGAGCGAGGCCTGGAACTTCGTGCATGCGCGGCGGACAAGCGTACGACTCGGCCGCGAGCGATCCGATAGGCTGGCCGCGCGATGGCGGACGCGCACGCAGAGGTGGAGGCGCACGCGGGCGTGGAGGCGCGCGGCGAGCTCGGGCGGCGAGCGTGGATCCCGCGGCTCGACGCGCGTTGGTGCGCGCGCGCGGCCGCGCTCGGACTGCTCGCGGGCGCGCTGCTGTCGCTGCCGCTGTGGATCGGTCCGCGCGCGTTCCCGCGCGCGCCGCTGTTCGAGCTGTCCGCGCCGGCGGTACCGCTCGCCGAGCGCTCGCTCGCGGCGCTGCTCGCGGCCGCTCTCGTCGCGCTGCTCGTCGCGCCGCGCGCGCGCGCCGCGGCCGCGCTCGCATGCATCGCGCTGGCCGGCCTGTGGGCGCTCGACCAAACGCGCCTGCAGCCGTGGGCGTACTTGTACGGGCTCGTGCTGCTGCGCGTCGCGATCGCCAAGCGCGACGCAGCCGTCGCCGACGCCGAGTTGCTCGCGTTCGTGCGCCTGCTGCTCGCGTGCACGTACTTCTGGAGCGGTCTGCAGAAGCTGCACGTGCTGTTCGGCGCCGTCGGACTGACCGCACTCATCGCGCCGCTGTGGCCGGGCTTCGCCGAACTGCCGGACGGTGCGCGCATCGCGCTCGGCTGCGCAATCGCCGCGTCCGAGAGCGCGATCGGCCTCGCCCTCCTCTTCGAGCGCACGCGCCGCGTTGCGGCCGGGCTTGCGATCGCGATGCACGCGCTCCTACTGCTCGTGCTCGCGCTCGGACTCGGCTGGAACGCCGTCGTGTGGCCGTGGAACGCCGCGATGGCACTGTTCGCGGCCTGCGTGGCCGCGCCGGCGCGCGGCGCGGCCCGCACTTCGCCCGTCGCCGCGCTGCGGTGCACGCGATCGC
>SCVU01000284.1 GCA_004296785.1 Planctomycetota bacterium | reverse complement strand
CCAGATCGAAAGCAGCACCGCCTCGACCGCGCAGATCGCCCACGTGAGATAGCGATCGGCGTTCGTGAGCGCGGCCTCGCTCCCGAACAACGCGTGCAGCAGCTGGTCGGCGTGCAGACCGCCGAGGACCGCGAGCCCCGCGCCGAGCGTGCTCGCGGTGAACTGCAATCCGTGGCCGCGCGCGGTCCCGCGCAGCGCGCGGATCGCGACGAACACGACCGCGACGAGGCCGCTGCAGAACGCCAGCGTGAGCAGCGCGCGCAGCGGCTTGCTGAACGGCAGCGCCTGGATCCCGAGCAACAGGAGCCCGGCGAGCAGATAGTCGGTGTAGCGGAAGCGCTCGGAGAAGAAGAGCGCGGTGCGCGACAGTTCGAGCTTGGGCGTGCCGGCGGCCGCCGCGGACGGCGAAGGGGCGGGCGTCGCGACCGGCTCCGGCCCACTCGTCGCCGCGTCGAGCTCGCTCTGCACTTCCTCCGCGTCGCGTTGGCGCTGCTCGCGGTCCTTCTCGAGCGCGCGCAGCACGACCGAGTCGTAGCGCGCGCTCGGAGAACCGCGCTTCGACGGCGCGTCGAAGCGCCCGATCGGCAGTTCGCCGGTCAAGAGCTCGTACAGCACGACGCCGAGCGCATACAGGTCCGCGCGGTGATCGACGCTCGCCGGCTGCTCGAGCTGCTCCGGCGCCATGTACAGCGGCGTGCCGACGCGCTCGCCGCCCGACGAGCGCAGGCTCGCCGTCGCGGCGGGCCCGACGAGCTTCGCCAGGCCGAAGTCGGCGACCTTGATGCGCCCCGCGCCGTCGACGAGCAGGTTCTCCGGCTTGATGTCGCGGTGCACGACGCCGCGCGCGTGCGCGTACGCGAGCGCGGCGCACGTGTCGCGCGCCAGGCCGAGCACCTCCGCCTCGCCGAGCCGACCTTGCTGCAACAGCTCGCGCAGGCTCGCGCCTTCGACGAGCTCCATCAGCAGGAATGAGTACGGCCCGGCCTGCCCGTAGTCGTACACGCGGACGATGTGCGGGTGATCGAGCGCCGCGAGCGCGCGCGCCTCGCGCTCGAAGCGCGCGCGGAACGACGGGTCGTTCGACGTCGCCGGCGCGAGCACTTTGAGCGCGACGTCGCGCGACAGCTCGAGCTGGCGCGCGCGCCACACGCTGCCCATCGCACCGCGGCCGAGAAGCTCGCCGATCTCGAGGCGCGGGAAGTGCCGCGCGAGCTCGGCGGGATCGGGCAGCGCGCCCGCATTCGCGTCGATGGGGGCACCCGCCGCCGTCTGAACCAGCGGCGAGCTCTGCGATCCGGCGAGCGCGCGGTCGAGCAGGCAGCGCGGGCAGGCCGGCGGACCGGACGCGGGCAGCGGGCGGCCGCAGCTCGGGCACAGGCGTTCGGAGTGGCTCATGCCGGCGAACGACGGAAGCGGCGCACGGCGTTACACGCGTTCCGGAGGAAATGCCGGTTGCGCGGAAATCGCGGCGGCGGCGTCGAAGGACAGGCGCAGCTCGAGCAGCTCGCTCTGCACGGCCGCCGGGTTCGCGCAGCCGTCGGCGACCTCGTCGCGGACGAGCTCGGCGTAGCGGCGGCGCAGCCGGTGCAGCGCGACGCGCAGCGCGCCGGCGCTCATTCCGCTCGCGCGCTCGAGCTCGGTACGTTGATCGTCGTCGGGCGCGGCGGTCAGGAACGCGAGCAGCGCGCGGCGCGGGCCGTCGGCGTGCTCCTCGGCGAGCCGCGCGAACGCACGCGCGAGCAGCGCTTCGCCGAACGCGCGGTCGAACGCGCGCTCCGGATCGCTGTCGGCGTCCGCGCGCGCGCCGAGCTCGGCCTCGGCGGCCGCGAGGTCGATCGCGAGCCACGCGCCGCCGCGCTTGTGCGCCGCCGCGCGCTCGCGCACGTGCGAGCGGTGGTGCCGCAGGCCGGTCTTCAGCCAAGCGCGCAAGCGGCCGCCGTCGCGCTCGAGGGCCGCGAGGTCGGCGCGCTCCAGCAGTTCGGTCGCGTAGCCCTGCACGAGGTCGGCCGCGGACTCCGGCGCTTCACCGAGCCGCCGCGCGAACGCGTAGAGCGCGGGCCAGTACGCGCGGAACAGCTCCTCGAGCGCGGCGCGGCTCGCGGCGGGGTCGGTCGAGCGCACGCGCTCGACGAGGCTCCAGCGCGTCGTGCGGAATTCCGCGCGCGGCTCCGAGGGGGCGGGCATCGGGCGCCAGCGTAGCGCGGGGTCGGCGCCGAGCGCGGCAGCTCGAGGCCGGCTCTGGGCGAGCCGCGGGTGAGCTCGAGGCGGGGGGCGGGGATGGTGGAGACGAAGGGACTCGAACCCTCGACCTATACGTTGCGAACGTATCGCTCTACCAACTGAGCTACGTCCCCGCCCTGTGCACCGTCGCGGTGAACCGCGCGATGCGACCGCATTGTGAGCCTCGCGACTCAGCCTGAGTCCGAGGGGCGAAAATCCTAGCCGCGCGACCCGGCGCATGGAAGAGCCGGGCGCACTCGTCAAGCCTGCCTGCGCCGCGCCGCCAGGATCGCCGCGATCAGCCGGTCGGGGACCGCCGGTTCGACCGGCTCGACCGCGCCGCC
>SCVU01000283.1 GCA_004296785.1 Planctomycetota bacterium | reverse complement strand
CATCCGCTCGGGCTGGCGCTTCGACGCGCCGTCCTCGTAGTAGATCGCGCCGATGCCGTTCCACGCGCCGGCGAGCACGGCCGACGAGGCCTTCTCGTTGGTCAGCTTGCGGAAGATCGGCTCCGCCTCCGCGAGCTTGTTCTCGGCGAGCAGGCAGCGCGCCTTGCCGATCTGCGCTTCCTGCAGCAGCGTCGTGTTCGAGCCCGCGCCCTTCTCGGCCGCGTCGTACGCTTCGCGCGCGTTCGCCGTGCGCTTGCCGTCCATCTCGAGCACGCGGCCCTTGAGCAGCGCGAGGTGCGGCTTGAACTCCGCGATGTCGGACGCGCCCTGGCCGAGGCGGTCGAGCGACGCGCCGGCGTTCGTGAAGTCGCCGCTGGCGACGTACAGGTTCGCGAGCGCCTCGCCGCCCTGGCGCAGGTAGCGGCTCTTCGGGAACGCCTCGAACAGCTTCTTGTACGCGTCGATCGACTCGGGGACGGCGCCCTTCTTCTGCAGCGCCGCGGCGATGTGGTAGAGCGCGGCCTGCTGCGCGACGGGCTTCACCTTCTTGTCCTGGAGGATGCCCTCGCAGGCGGAGATCGCGTCGTCCCACTTGCCGTTGCGGAACGTCGCGACCGCGTTGGCGAGCTCGGGCATGCTGCCGTACTCGACGTTCTTCACATCGGCCCACGGCACGGTCTCGTCCTGACCGGCCTTGATCTCGATCGTCAGCGACGAGAAGTCCTCGCTCTTGATGCGGCCGGACTTCTCCTTGCCGTCGGTGAGCGCCACGACGTCCTTGCGCGACTGCGCGGCCGCGGGCGCGAACGACAGCAGCAGGAGTCCGAGGAACCCGCACAGCAGCGGGAAGAGCGAACGGTTCGTGGCGGAGACGCAGCTGGTCATGGGTCGTGTCGTTGTCGTCGGGTGACGGGTTCGTCGTGCGTGCGGCGCGGGTTCGTCGGTGCGGGCGGGTGCGCGGCTACTTGCGCGAGACCTTGTCCGCGATCGAAGCCTTGAGCTTCAAGAAGTCGTCCTTGTAGCCGAACTTGCCCTCGTCGAAGTTCTTGTTGAAGTTGCCTTCGACGTTCTTGATCTGGAGATCGGCGCCGTCGTAGTCGCCGGCATCCGCGAGCAACTTGCAGAGCTGGAAGCGCGACTGCCAGAAGATCAGCGTGTCGGGGAAGTCCTTGTACGTCTTGACGAGCGTCGTGTAGATCGCCTTCGCGCGCTCGAGGCGGGTCTTGTCGCGGTCCTCGATCCACGTCTCGTGCTCGCACACGCCGTACTCGAGGTAGCCGCTGACGAGCTCCTGCTTGTTCTTGATCGTGCTCGTGCTGAGCGTGTCCGTGTCCGGGTTGACGATGCGCTCCTGCTCGAACAGCTTCGCGTAGACCTCGCCCGCGCGCTTCCAGTCGTTGAGGAAGCCCAGGCTGCGGCCGAGGTAGACCGAGTTCTGGTAGCTCGCCTTCGTCAGCAGCGCGTACTCGAGGACGCGCGCCGCGTCGGCGAAGTACGACTTGTCGGCCTTGCCGCTCGGCACCCAGCCGACGAACGTCACGTTCGTCCCCTTCGCACCGCTGATGCGATTGAGGTCGAGGCCGTAGATGAACATGTTCTTG
>SCVU01000282.1 GCA_004296785.1 Planctomycetota bacterium | reverse complement strand
GGTGGCCGGCGATCAGCCGCGCGGCGGCGCCGTGCACCCGAGCGGGAAGTTCCTGTACGTCGCGAATCAGTTCTCGGGCAACGTGTCCTCGTTCTCGATCGATGCATCGACGGGCGCGCTGACGCCGATCGCGACGATCGCGGCGGGCACGGCCGCGCACGCGGTGACGGTCGATCCGACCGGACGCCTCGCGTACGTCGCGTGCGCGGGCTCGGTCGGCATCGCGGACGGCACGCTCGCGATGTTCAGCATCAACCCGACGACGGGCGCGCTGACCGCGCTCGCGGCGGCGGCGCCGGGCGGCTGGAGCGACACGTTCGACGTGGCGATCCACCCGAACGGCCGCTTCCTCTACGTCGCGGACCAGCTGCTGCAATCGGTGACGCAGTACCTGATCAACACCAACCCCGGGAACGCGACGGAAGACGGAGCGCTGCAGTTCCTGACGACAATGAACGTCGCGCAGCCGGTCCGCTACATCAGGCTGAACGCCGCCGGCTCGGTGCTGTACGCGGGTAGCGAGTCCGACGCGTCGGTGCCGGCGCAGGTGATCCTGAGCTACGGCGTGGACGCGACGAGCGGCGCGCTGACGCTGATCGACACCGACGCGACCGGCGCGCGCACGCGCGGTCTCGGTTCGCGCGATCGCGTCGAGTAGGCGCGCGAGCGCGGCTCACAAGCCGATTCGCAGCTTCAACCCGCGCGTGAGCGCGAGGCCGGGGCCGACCCCACTCGGGTCGAGCAACGCGCCTTGCGCGAACACGCGCAGGCCGATCAGGCTCGCGTCGTCGGGGACCGGCACGGTGAACACCACCGGCTGCTGGGCCCCTTGCCACGCGGCGCCGAGCTTCAACTGGAGCAGCGGCGTCGCGACCAACCACTCGCCGCTGGGCGCGAGCGGATCCATGTGCCAGCCCGCGACCGGCACGCCGCACGGCGCCGCGAGCGACACCGTCGACAGCGCGAGCACGGGCAGCGCGCCCGGCGCCTGCGTGCCGAGCGGGTTGTCGACCAGCAACTGCATCGACTGACCGAGCGCGGGCGTTCCGCTCGCCACCAGCGATCCGGCCGGGTTCAGATCGCAGCCGAGCGCCGT
This sequence comes from Planctomycetota bacterium, assembly GCA_004296785.1. Classification (GTDB taxonomy): domain Bacteria; phylum Planctomycetota; class UBA1135; order UBA1135; genus GW928-bin9. Next base: position 1,201 of record SCVU01000282.1, on the reverse strand, counting down.
CACGGCCGCGGGGTTCGAAACCGTCAGCACCGCGATGCCGCGGCTCTTGCAGCACATCCACAGCTCGTAACCGCCCGGCACGTCGCGCACTTCGCAGGCCGCGACGGACGCGTGCGGCATGCCGCCCCACTGCGCCTCACCACCCGCGGGCGCCGGGAACACGCCGACGTTCGTCCCGTCGAACCAGCACAGACCGCGCTGCGCCGTCAGGAAGTCGGAGTCGTACTGCATCCACACGCGGCCGTCGGGCGTGACCGCGAGCGGCTGCACGGTCTGACCGGGGAACGGCCAGCCCTGGTCGTAGCGCCACACGTCGTACGCGCCCGTGTCGGCGTCGATGCGGATCAGCGCGCCGCCCGTGCCGCCCAGACCCAGTTGCACGCTCGCGCCGATGTACGCGACGCCGCCCGGCGCCGCCGCGAGTCCGGAGAACGTGTCGCTCTGCGTCGAGAGGAACGGGAAGTCGCCGATGCCGCGCGAGAACGCGTAGCTGCCGTCGGTGCGCTTGAGCTCGTGGCCGGTCGCGGCCCACACGGTGCCGGGGCGCTCGGGATCGACGCGGATCCGCTGGCCCCACGCGGTGATGCCGACCTCCGTCCACGCGCCGCCGCTGTGGTAGCGCAGGCTGAAGTACTCGCCGAGCGACCACAGGCGCCCGAGCGAGTCCTCGACCAGGCCGAGGCTCGTCGTCATCCCGTTCAAGTTCGTCCACGCGGAGCCGTTCCACTCGCGCAGGCCGTTGAACATCGGGTTCACCGCGAGGCCGCCGTTCGACGCGCGCCATCCGATCGCCTGCGCGTTGTCCGTCGGGAAAGGCCACGGACCGCCGAGCCCGTACGTCGAGTTGTTGAAGCCCGTCCAGCGCGCGCCGTCGAAGATCGTCATCCCCCCGACGCCGGGACCGGCGTTCGCGCACACGGCGACGCGCCCGGTCGCCGCATCCAGCGACAGGTCGTCGCAGAACGTGTCGAACTGGCTCGTGTTCGTCACGCGGTAGCGCTGCCACTGTCCGGTCGCGACCGAGCGCTTCGCCGCGCCGCCGACGCCGGCGACCCAGACGTTGCCCTGCGCGTCCACGTCGATCGCGCTGCTGAACCCGCCGCTCTTCCACGCGCCGTAGTCGAGCCAGCTCGCGCCGTCGAAGCGCCACACGCGGCTGTCGCCGTCGATGAGCAGCGCCTGCCGATCGCCGAACGCGCGG
>SCVU01000038.1 GCA_004296785.1 Planctomycetota bacterium | reverse complement strand
GCTCGCGGCGCGGCCGCGCGAGTTCGGCGAAGCGGCCGACCCACGAGGAGAGCATCGACGCGAGCTGCACGAGCACGCCCTCGCGGCCGATCGAACCGCCCGACGCGATCGTGAACAGCGCCGAGCCGCACGTGACGAGGCTCGGCCGCACCGGGATCGTGCCGCCGCCGACCGCGACGACTTCGAGGTACTCGCGCGAGCGCTGGCCGCCCGACCAGCGCCGGCCGAAGTACAGCACGAGGCCGGCGAGCAGTCCGCCGAGCGCCGGCACGAGCAGTTTCTGCCACGCGGGCGCGCCGCCCGCGCCGAGCGCGAGGTCGTCGTCGCGCAACCACAACAGCCACTGCAGTCCGCGCAGCGCCTCGCGGAACGCGACCGCGATGCACGCGGCGAGCAGTCCGACCAGCGCGGCCCAGAACAGCGTGATCTGCACGTCGCCCGGGCGCAGCGCCTCGCGCATGCGCAGCGCGCTCGGCAGCGGGATGTCGCGCCAGCGCTTCACCGCGCCGCCCCGCCGCTCGACGCGGCCTTCACGACCGACGGGCACGTCTCGCAGCGCGCGGTCGGTTTGCAGTTGTCGTAGCCCGCGCGCACGAACAGCGCGTGGAACTCCTCGTAGACGACGCGCGCGTCGACGAGCCGCTCCTCGAGCCACGCGCGGATCGCCTCGTAGTTGGCGTCGGCGTCGAGCCAGCCGTGCCGCGACAGGATGCGGCGCGTGTACGTGTCGACGACCGCGCTGCGCCGGCCCGCCGCGTAGCACAGGATCGAGTCGGCCGTCTCGGGGCCGACGCCGTGCACGTCGAGCAGCTCGGCGCGCAGCGGGCCGAGCGCGCGCCGCTTCAGCGCCGGCAGTCCGCCGACGTCGAGGTACCACGCGCTGATCGCGTGGAGCTTCTTCGCCTTCGCGTTGTAGTAGCCGGCCGGGCGCACGAGCGCGGCGAGCTCGTCCGGCGCCGCGTCGAGCAGCCGCCGCGGCGACATCCGCTCGTGCGCGCGCAGGTTCGCGAGCGCGAGCTCGACGTTGCGCCACGCGGTGTTCTGCGTGAGGATCGCGCCGACGATCACCTCGAACGGCGTGCGCGCGGGCCACCACTGCTGCGGTCCGAAGCCCGCGTACAGCTCGCGCAGCAGCCGATCGAGCGCCGCGTCGCGCGCGAAGCGCCGGATCGGGTGCGCGCCGCGCGGCGCGCCGACGTACGGACCGCGCGCGTTCGCGCGCGCCGTCGGGTGGAGGCCGGGATCGGTGGAAAGCTCGAGCATGACCGCTGCGCTCACACGCGCGCCGCGCGCAGCATCAACGATACGCCTTCGCGGATCGGCAGCACGCGCACGAGCGCCGCCTCGAGCGCGAACACGCCGCCGAGCGCGGCGTTGAGCGGCGCGGGGAGCGTGAAGAAATCGGTGCCCGCGGGCTCGCCTGCGCCGCGTGCGTCGGCGCCGCGCGCGCGCCGCGCGCGCAACAGGCGCACGAGCGCGATCGGCGGCAGCAGCAGGAAGTTGAACCCGTGCTCGCGCTCGACGCGGAAGCCCGCCTCGGCCAGCTTGCGCTGCAGCTCGCCGCGCGCGTAGCGGCGCTTGTGGTGCAGCACCGCGTCGTGCGGCGACCACAGCCACGGGTGGTGCGGCACGTTGACGACGAGCTCGCCGCGCGGCTTCAGCACGCGCCGCAGTTCGCACAGCAGCGCGCGATCGTCCTCGAAGTGCTCGACGATGTCGATCGCGAGCACGCAGTCGACGCTCGCATCGCGCAGCGGCAGCCGCGTGCCGTCCGCGCGCACGACCGCGTGCGCGAAGCCGCGCTCGGCGCAGTAGGCGACCGCGCCGGCGTCGAAGTCGACGCCCACGAAGCGCGTGCCCGGGAAGCGCGCGGAGAAGTGCGCGAGATTGCCGCCGGTGCCGCAGCCGACCTCGAGCGCGACGCGCGCGCCGCTCGCGGCCAGCGCCTCGCCGAGCAGCGGCGCGAGCAGCCGCCGGCGGCCGCGAAACCACCAGTGCCGATCCTCGAGCGCGCGCATCTCGTCGTACGCGTGCGACTCCATCAGCGCCACTCGCTCATCAGCGGTACCGCCCCGACGCGCGCCGCACGGCGATCACGACGAGATCGCGCAGGCTCGAGCCGATCGCGTGCAGCACGCGCACCTTCGAATCGTCCTCGTGGTGCCAGTTCACCGGCACTTCGGCGATCGACAGCCGCTGCGCGTGCGCGATCGCGACGAGCTCGGCGTCGAAGGCCCAGCCGTCGAGCGTCGAGCGCGAGAAGATCCGCTGCGCGGCGTCGCGGCGGAAGCCCTTGAACCCGCACGTGAAATCCGAGACGCGCGACGCCAGCAGCAGGCGCGTCAGCAGCGTGAAGCCCCGGCCCAGCGTCTGGCGCAGCCACGGCTGGCGGCGCTGGACCGCGGCGCCGCTCATGCGGCGGTTGCCGAGCGCGACGTCGTGCGTCTCGAGCGCCGCGAGCAGCGCCGGCGTCTGCTCGAGCGGCGTCGACAGGTCGGCGTCGAGGAACACGACGCGCGCGCCGCGCGCGGCGAGCATCCCGGTGCGCACCGCGGCGCCCTTGCCGCGGTTGTGCGCGTGGCGCTCGATGCGCACGCGCGGATCGCGCTCGGCGCGGGCGGCGAGGATCGCCGCGCTGCGATCGCGCGAGCCGTCGTCGACGCACACGAGCTCGAACGGGATGCGCAGGCCCTCGGCGAACGCGCACAACTCGTCCAGCGAGCGCTCGAGCACCAGCTCCTCGTTGTACACAGGCACGACGAGGCTGAGCGCGGGCGCCGACATGTGCGCAGCAAGATACCGTATCAGCGACATACCGTATAAAGGGCGCGATGTCGTCCACGGCCCGCACCAGCACGCGCGAGTTCTGGCTCGCCGCGCTGCTCGCGCTCGTCGCGGCAGCGTGCGTGATCGGTCGACCGCTCTTCGATCCCGAGCGCGTGTATGCGGCGGTCGACACGGCGACGCAGCAATTGCCGTGGAGCGCGGCGATCGCGGCGGCCGAGCCGAGTCCGGCGGACTCGAACGCGTCGCAGCTCGCGGCGCCGGCCGAGGCGCGGCCGCGCAATCCCGCGCTGTCGGATCAAGGCGTCGGGTTCTATCCGTACTACCGCTGGGTCAGTCGCAGCTGGAACGCGGGTGAGGCGCCGAGCTGGAACTCGTTCAATTACGCGGGCGTTCCCGGGTGGGGGAATCCGCAGTCGGGCGCGCTCGATCCGCAGGTCGCGCTGCTCGTGCTGCTCGAGCGGCTCGGCGGCGAGCGCGCGATGGACTGGGGCTGGGCGCTGCTCGCCGTGCTGCGCCTCGCGGGCGCCGGGCTCGGCGCGTACCTGCTCGCGCGCGAGCTCGGCCTGGGTCGCGCGGGCGCGGCGCTCGCAGGCTGCTCGTTCGGGCTGTCGGGCTACCTCGTGCTGTGGCTCGGCTACAGCCTCGGCCACGTGCCGCCGTTCCTCCCGTGGATCCTGCTCGGCCTCGAGCGACTGCGCGGCGCGCGACCGGTGCGCGCGTTCGCGCTCGCGGCGCTCGCGCTGGCCGGCGCGATCCTCGGCGGACATCCGGAGACCTCGTTCTACGTCGGCGCGTGCGCCGGGTTGTGGAGCCTCGCGCTGCTCGCGCGCGAGCGCCGCGCCGGCTGGCTTGCGCTCGGCGCGCTCGCGTCGGGCTCGCTGCTCGCCGCGCCGAGCCTCGTGCCGTTCGTCGAGTACCTGCGGCTCTCGGCGGCGCAGGCGGTGCGCGAGTCGCACGCGACGGGCGCGTGGCCGGACCTCGTCGCGCTCGGGCTGCTCGCGATCGGCGCGGCGCTCGTCGTGATCTGGCGCGCGGCTGCGCCGCCGCCCGAGGTGCACCTGTCCGCGCACGGCGACCACGTGCACATGGACGAGCGCGCGGGCGATCTCGAGCCGCGCCACGCGCTCGGACTCGGCCTCGCGTTCGTCGGC
>SCVU01000281.1 GCA_004296785.1 Planctomycetota bacterium | reverse complement strand
TCACCCACACGGTCTTCGGCAGCCGCGCGATCCACTTGCGCGCGAGCGCGCGCAGGTCCTCGCCGCTCATCCGCGCGCGCGCCCAGCGCTTGTCGTACAGCGTGCGCACGCGGCCGTCGGACGTGTCGATGTACTCGCGCTCGGCCTCGCACAGATCGCGGATCCCGACCTGCACGAGCCGCTCGATGCCGTCGATGCGCTCCATCGCGTTGTGGAGGATCGACGCGTGCGACCACTCGAACCCTTCGTACGCGTCGCGCAGATCCGCGTGCGCGTCGAAGTGCAACAGCCCGAAGCCGGCGTGTTGCTCGGCGCACGCGCGCCACGCGCCGAACGGCACCGCGTGATCGCCGCCGAGCACGACCGGCAGCTTGTCCTGGTCGAGGATCTCGGCGACCGACGCGTGCACGAGATCGTTGACCTCGGCGCCGATCGCGTTGACGCGCTCGAGCGCGCGTTCGAGCCGCTCGTCGCCGTCGATCGCGCCGCCGACGTCGATCACGCCCTGCGCGAGCCGCCCCGCCTCGGCGTTCCACTTCGCGATGCGCGCGTCGGCGGGCAGCAGGTGGATCCCGCGCTCGTAGAACCGCCCGTACTCGAGGTCGTACAGGTCGACCTGCCGGCTCGCGCGCGCGACCGCGTCGGGTCCGAGCGCGGCGCCTTTGCGGTACGACGTCGTCGCGTCGAACGGCACCGGCACGACGAGCGCGGCGGAGTCATCGGCGTCGAACGGCAGCCCGAAGAGTCCGCTGTCGGGCGTCGCGGCGGCGTTGGGATCGAAGGTGTTCGGCATGCGCGTGGGCGGATCGTAGCCGCACGCGCGTCCGGACCGAGGGCGGGAGCGCCGACCGAAAGAGGGGCCCCGAGGCTCCCCCCCGGGAGTCTCGGGGCCGCTGCGATGCCGATCCGGCCGGAGCGGCGCCGCGTCCGCGCCACGACTCCGACCGCGAGCTCAAAGGCATTCCTCAACCCAAGGAGCCTCGCGAGCGGATCCGTGCGCTCACGCGGCAAACGGGCCTGGCGCGGCGGCTCGGCCGCGGAATCTCGCGAAACCGATCGGCCGATCGGGCCCCCAAGTTGAGCTGCGGCTGGCCTGCAGTTGCCCTGTGCTTGCCGCCATCGGCGTGACCACGGCCGCCGCGGTCCAATAGCCAGCCCCGCGGTGCCGTTTCCTCGCACCGACCCCCCGATGGATCACCCGAGCGATGGCGAGCTGCTCTTGCGCTTCCGGCGCGGCGAGACCGAGGCCTTCCGGGCCCTGGTGCTGCGCCACGAATCGGCGCTCTTGCGGCACGCGCGCGCGCTCGCGGCGGCCGATCGGACGCTGGCGGAGGACGCGGTGCAGGACGCGCTCATCCGTCTGATCGAGCGGCCGCCGACGCTGCCGGATTCGGTGCTGGGGGAGTGCGCGTCCGAGCACGCGTACCTCGCGGCGTGGCTGCACAAGGTGACGAGGAACGCGTGCATGGACCGATTGCGCAGTGAGTCGCGGCGGCGGCGGCGCGAGAACGAGCGGGCGGCGCCCGAGCTCGACGTGCTGCGGCACGACGCGGTCGAGCACGACGACACGAAGGCGGCGGTCGAGCGCGAGATGGCGCGGCTGTCGCCGGAGCAGCGCGAGGTGCTCGCGCTGCGGTTGTTCGCCGATCGGAGCTACGCGGAGATCGCCGAGATCACCGGCAAGAAGGTCGGCACGGTCGGGTGGTTGATCAGCACGGGGTTGCGCGCGCTGTCGCGGGAGCTCGAGCCGTTGCTCGGGCTCGAGGACGAGCGGGCGGAACGGATCACGAGCATCGGAGGTCGCGCATCATGAGCGGGCACGAAGAACTGGGGCAGCGTGAGCACGAGCGGTTGTGCGGCTACGTTTTCGGCGAGCTCACGGAGGCGGAGCGCGCGGACGTGGAGCGCGAGCTCGCGCGGTCGCCCGCGTTGCGAGCAGAGCATGCGAAGCTCGTGCGGACGCTCGAAGTCGTCGGCGCGGCCGGGAGCGAGCCGCTCGCGCTGTCGGAGCCGGCGCGCGAGGAGCTCGTCGCCGCGGTCGGCGGCGCGCGCGATTGGAACGGACGCGCCACGCTGCGCCTCGCGGCGGCCGCGGGGATCGCGGCGGCGGCGCTCGTGGTGATCCGGCTGGCGCGGCCGGGGGATCGCGACGTCGGTCGGGCGGAGCGACTCCACTTGGCCGATGGAACGGCGCCCGCGTGCGCACCGGAAGCTGCGGCAGCGTTGCAAACGCAGTTGGCTGCGACGACTCCGCCGACGGCGCAACCGACGCGGCCCGAAGCGATCTACATCGGCCGATTCGGATCGAAGCCAGGGGTGTCCGTCATCGATCTCAACAGCTTCGGGCAGACGCAGGCTCCCGGAGTGTCGTCCTTCTCCGGCACGCTCGACCGGACGTCAGGGTTGGGTGCGTACAACGTGCCGAACCTCGGTGGGTTCGGCGGGGCCTCAGGCTTCGATGCGGCCGGGACCGCGCTGTCGTGGGCGCCGCATCCGAATCCGCCGCCGCTCGTGTTCCCCCCGCTGTCCGTCACGCCGTACTCCGGCGGCGTGCAAGGCGCGCTCCTGATTCCGCCGCTGCAGCCGGGGATGGTGACGATCGCCGGAGTGGCCGACGGTGGTCTGTGCGGCAACCCGTCAGTCGTCCAGATCGACGCCATCACGCGAATGCTGTCGGAGCAGGGCAGTGCGGCGGCGTGCGATTCGATCCTCGCCGCGTGCCGCGCAACGAGCGGAGAGACGCCGCGCGACATGTACTTCCGCTTCTGGGGCGACAACCCGTTCGTCGAAGCACGCGCGGACAGGCTGTCGACGTTTGCGATCGATCAGGACACGGCGAGCTACACGCTCGCGCGCAGTTATCTGAATCAGAACCAGCTTCCGCCGCCCGCGAGCGTGCGCACGGAGGAGTTCGTCAACGCGTTCCGCCCGTATGTCGAGCCGCCGCAGAACGACGCGCTCGCGTTGACGTGCGAGCTCGCGCCCAGCCGCTTTCCGACCGCGGATCCCGCGAGCGTCGAGTTCGCACCGCAACAGCGCTGGACGCTCGCCTGCAACGTCCGCGGCCGCGACGTCGTCCCGCAGGAGCGCGCGCGGATGAACCTGACCTTCGTCGTCGACGTGTCCGGCTCGATGCGCGAGGGCAACCGCCTCGATCTCGTCAAACACGCGCTGGGCCTGCTCGCCGGCGAGCTGTTCGCGACCGACACCGTGTCGCTGGTGACGTTCTCGACCGAAGCCCGCGTCGTGCTCCCGCCGACCGCGATGGCGAACCGCGCGGCGCTCGAGAGCGCGCTGTCCGAGCTGTCGCCCGACGGCGGAACCAACGCGGAGGCGGGCTTGGTGCTCGGCTACGCGCAGGCCGAGGCGATGCTCGATCCGCAGGCGAACAACCGCGTCGTCCTGTGCTCCGACGGTGTGGCGAACATCGGCGCGACCGAGCAGGGGGCGCTCTCCGAGCGCGTGAAGGCCTCGCGCGAGAAGGGGATCCTGCTGAACACGATCGGCGTCGGCATGGGCAACCTCAACGACGCGCTGCTCGAACAGCTCGCCGATCGCGGCGACGGCGTGTGTCGCTACGTCGACTCGGCGCAGGAGGCGAAGAAGGTGATGGTCGACGAACTGACGGGCACGCTCGAGACGATCGCGCGCGACGTCAAGCTGCAGGTCGAGTTCGATCCGGCGTACGTCTTGCGCTGGCGGCAGGTCGGCTATGAGAACCGCGCAGTCGCCGACGCCGATTTCAGGAACGACAAGGTCGACGCGGGCGAGGCGCAGGCGGGGCGGCAGACGACGGCGTTGTACGAGCTCGATCTCGGCGGCGCGATCGACGGCGATCCGGTGATCGGCACGCTGCGCGCGCGCTGGCAGCCGGTGCGGCGCGGCGGCGCGCCGCAGGAGCGCGCGCTGCCGATCCGCATCAGCGACGCGGCGTGGACGTTCGGCGCGGCGAGCGCGGGTTTCCGGCGCAGCGCGCTCGTCGCGCAGGCGGCGGAGGTCCTGCGCGGCAGCGTGCACGCGCGCGGCGATTCGATCGATGCGCTCGTCGAGGAGTGCGAACGGCTTGCGCCGGAGCTCTCCGATCCGGCCTTCTACGAGTTCGTCGAGCTCGTCAGGCGCGCGCGCGAGCTGTTGAACGCACGCTACGCGGCCGAGCCGGAGCTGCAGCGGCTCATCGACGCGCTGCGCGAGAACTCGGTGCGGCGCCAGGCGCTCGAGCAGGCGGCGCGCGATCGGCAGCAGCTCGACGAACTGCAGCGACGCAGCAGCGAGCTCGAGGCGCAGATCCGGCAGTTGCTGGAGGCGCTGCAGCAGGAGCCGGCGCAGACGCTCAAGCTCGGCTATTCCGGCAGCGAGGGGCGCTGATCGCGCCTACTTCCGCGTACGTACGCCGCGAACTCGTTCTCCATGCCCTCGACGATCGCCGGCGTGAAGACCTTGTCGAGCGCGGCTTCGGCGAGCAGGCCGCTCGACAGCTCCTTGAGAAACCGCGCGAGGATCTCCGCGCGACCCTTGCCGCTGTGCTGGAGGAAGTGCACGAACGCCCAGGCCTGCGCGTAGTTGTTCATCACGTCCTCGCCGTAGAACCGCGCGCGGTCGATGCGCGTGAACAGTCGCAGCGGCATGCGGGAACCCGAGACTCGCGCGACGTGCTGCGCGTTCACCACGCCGTCCTTCCACTGCCCGTCGACGAGCTTCGAGCTCTCGTAGTACTCCGCCATCCCCTCGTTGAACCAGACGGGCGCGGTCGGCGCGACCTGGTCGAGGTACTGGTGGAAGCCCTCGTGGACGACCGTGTGCAGCATCTGCTCGGTGTCCGGCAGGTTCCAGATCAACAGTTGCTTGAGCAGCGGGATGTAGACGCCGGCCGTGTGCTCGGGCTTCTCGCCGAGCAGGTCCTCGCAGAACTCGTGGTAGCCGGCCTCGCCCGAGAAGAGCTGGACGCGGAAGCGCTTGCGCGCGCCGGTCACGCGCTTCAAGTGCGCGTTGTACTTCGCGTAGAAGCGCTCGAGCAGCTGCGCGGCACGGAAGCACAGCGCCTGGCTGATGTCCGAGCGCACGTGGTAGTGCTCGGTCTTCACCTCGTACGACTTCGTCCACAGCGGGCCGTTGCGCGCGCGGTCGAGCGTGTGCTGGAACGACTCGAAGTCGACCGGCGGGAAGCCCGCGTCGCGCGCAGCGCGCAGCGCGGCGTCGGCTTCCTCGGCGCGATCGAGCAACGACAGCACCTGCGCGCGCAGCACGACCGGGCGCGGGTCGAGGGGGTGCGCGGTGACGAGCGCATCCGCCTCCGCGAGTGCCGCAGCGCGCCTCCCGTCGTGCGCCCACAGCGCGGCGCGCAGCACGCGCGCGGGCACGTACTCGGGCGCCGTCGTCGCGAGGCGCTCGAGCCGCAGGGCCGCCTCGTCCGAGCGGCTCGTGTACCCGAGGATCTGCGCGACGAGCCAGTCGCTCGCGGGCTCGGTCAGTTTCGAGCCGGCTTCGTTCATCGCCAGCGCGAGCGCGTCCTCGTGCTTGCCGCGTGCGCGGAGCTCGTCGATCTTGCGCGCCGCCTTGTGATCGGCGTCGCTCGCGCCCGGCGGTAGATCGTCCTGCGCCGTGTCGATCGTCGGCGCACGCTGCGCGCGTTCGCGCAGCGCCTGCGGCATCTGCTCGCGCGGCGCGAACGAACGCGCGAACGACGCAAAGTTCGCCTGCACGACCTCGTCGATGCGGCCCTGGATCCACGCCGGCTGCGCCCTGCCTTCGATGCGGATGTCGCAGCCGTCGAGAACGCCGCGCAGCGCGAAGCCGCCCCACAGATCCGACGGCTTCTCGATGGTGCAGATGCGCCGGCCGTCGACCGAGAGCGAGACGCTCGAGCCCGACACCGCGAACCGCAGCGTGATCGCGTCGCCCTCTTCGGCCTTGACCTCGCCCCACGCGACCTTCTCCTCGTCGCTCGCGTCGACCTGCTGCACGTAGCCGATCCAGTCGTTGCCGTGCGCCGTGCCCTGGCGCACGAACGCCGCGACGTACGCGCGATCCCATTCCGCGGCGAGCAAGCAGCGCAGCTCCGCGAGGTCGGCGGGGAAGCGCACGCCGGAGAGCTCGATCGCGTAGTCGCCTGTGAAGATGAGCGGGTGGGACCGCACCGCGCCGGACGAGAACCAGTCCGAGCGGTCGTGCGCCTGCGGCAGACCTTCGAGATCGACGCGCCCGCTGCGCGCCTTCGCGCGCGGCTTGCGCTTGGGCGGCTGCGCCGAGTACGCGAGCGAGATCTGTCCGCTCGACTCGTTCCACGCGGCGAGCTCGCCCGACACGACCTCCGCCGCTTCCGGACGCTGGTACTTCTCCCAGAACGCGCACAACGTCAACAGATCGTCGATGCCGTGCAGGTGGTGCACGGTCCACGGGCGTTCGGCGTGCAGCGCGAGCGTCTGGTCGAGCAGCGCGCGCGCCTCCTTCGCCTTGTCGTTCGACAGCATCCGGCGCACCTGCGCGAACGCGTCGACGAGCGCCGCTTCGTCGGCGGCGGGAGCTTGTGCGAGGGACGCGACGGCGACCGCGAGCAGCGCACCGGCTGCGAACGCGGCGCGAACCGAGACCGAGCGGAGCATGCGGTCATCTGAACAAGCCGGCCGCGGGCGTACAATGCGCGCGTGGAGCCGTTGACGTACGTCTTCGCCGCGCTCGCCGCCGCGGCCTGCGTCGCCGCCGTGATCGGCTGGCGGCGCGCCGCGCGCGTCGAGGCGCGCGCGCGCGATGCCGAGCACGGCCGCCAGCTCGCCGAGGCGCGCCTGTCCGACAGCGAACAGGGCGAGCGCAAGATGCGCGATTCGTTCGATGCGCTGGCCGCGCGCGCGCTGCAGGCGCAGGGCGAGCAGTTCCTCGCGCTGGCCGAGCAGCGGCTCGGCGCGCAGCAGGCGCGCGCCGACGCGTCGATCGAGAAGAGTCGCCGCGAGGTCGACGCGCTGGTCAAGCCGATCGGCGACGCGCTCGCGAAGACGCACGACGAGCTCGCGAAGCTGGAGAAGGCGCGCGACGGCGCGTACCAGGGGCTCACGCGCCAGGTCACCGACTTCCAGCAGCAGGCGTCGAAGCTCGCGGATGCGCTGCGGCGTCCGAACGTGCGCGGGCGCTACGGCGAGATCCAGCTGCAGCGCGTCGTCGAGCTCGCCGGCATGCGCGACTGGTGCGACTTCTCGATGCAGTCGAACTCGCGCTCGACCGACGGGCAGCTGCACCGGCCCGATCTGATCGTCAAGCTGCCCAACGGACGCCTGCTCGCGGTCGACGCCAAGTGCAGTCTCGACGGCTATCTCGACGCGTTCGAGGCGCAGGATCCCGCGGTGCGCGACGCGGCGCTCGCGCGCTTCGCGATGAACGTCGTCGAGCAGGTGACGCGGCTGTCGTCGCGCCAGTACTGGGCGGACTTCGAGCAGTCGCCGGAGCTCGTCGTGATGTTCGTGCCGGGCGATCAGTTCATCGACGCGGCGCTGCAGGCGAAGCCGGAGCTCGTCGAGCTCGCCGCGCAGAAGAACATCGTGCTCGCGAGTCCCGCGACGCTGATCGGCCTCTTGCGCGCGGTCGCGCTCGGCTGGCGCGAGCGCAACGTCAGCGAGAGCGCGGCGGAGCTGTTGAAGCACGGGAAGCTGTTGCACGAGCGCTCGGCGAAGGTGCTCGAGTACGCGGCGCGCGTCGGCGAGAACCTCGGGCGGACGGTCGCTGCGTACAACGACTTCGCGACCTCGGTCGACGCGCGACTGATGCCGTCGCTGCGGCGCTTCGAGGAGCTCGGTGCGAAGTCGGCCAAGGCGCTCGAGGCGGCCGAGCAGCTCGAGCGCGTGCCGAAGCGGATCGAGTCGATCGAAGCGGAACTCGTGCCCGCGCCGCGGCGCGAGTCTGAGGACCGCGCGGGTCAAGCGCGCGAGCCTGAGGACCGCGCGGGTCAGGCGCGCGAGCCTGAAGACCGCGCGGATCAAGCGCGCGAGTCTGAGGAACGCGCGGACGCGACGCCGGCCGCGGACGAGCCCGCCGCGAAGGAACGCGATGAGCCCGCGGAACTGGGAAACTGAGCAGCCGGACAGTCCGTGGCGGCTGCGCTTCGGGCGCGGGCACGCACTGATCGCGTTCGGGCTCGCGCTGATCGTCGCCGCGACGCTGTACGTCGCGACCGCGGGCTACGGCGATCGCGTGCGCGAGCTTCCGGAGCGGCGCAGCTACAACCAGGTCAAGCAGAGCCTGCACTCCGCGTGGCCGGCCGGCATGTGCCTGTGTGTGAGCGGCGTGTTCTTCTGCGTGTGGGGCGGAAGAGTGCTGAAGCGCGCGAAGAGCGCCTGAGGCGCGCCCGCGCTCGCTCGCGCGAGTTCAGTCGAGCTGTTTCGTCGCGTGCTTGCGGTTGAGCTGCAGCACCAGCGCGTCGGGGTCGACGACGACCTGCTTCGGCTCGAAGTCCGACGTCAGCACGAGCTCGTGCTCCTCGCCGGCGCCGAGCTCGAGCAGCGCGCGCGACTCGCGGTACGGCTCGCTGGGTTTCGCGCTCGGCTTCGACGCTGCCTGCGTCTCCCGCGGGCCGCCCTGCGCGGCCGCGAGCACCGCGGATTCGTCGCCGAGCCCCGGCACGGACGGCTCGGCGGCCGGCGCGGAGGCAGGCTCCGCCTCCGCTTCCTTCGGGAACCGCTCGCCGCGCGTGACCGCGACCTGCAGCGGCATCCGACCCGTGCCCTTGTTGCGCACGCGCAGCCGCGTCGTCCACATCAGGCGACCCGCTTCGTCGGCGACCGGCGCGCCGCGCACCGCGTCGAGCACTTCGTACTCGGGCGCGACGACCTCTGCGAACCACTGGTGTGTGAACGCGTCGAACGCGCTCGGATCGGCGGCGAACTCGCGCATCACGACCAGGAAGTCCTCGAGCAGCGGGTGATCGGGATTCGTCGTGTAGCGCTCGATGAACGCGCGGTAGCCCTGCATCCCGCGCTCGCGACCGAGGTGGTTGAGCAGCATCCAGAAGACCCAACCGCCCTTGTCGTACTCGACCGTCTCGTCGCCGTCCTTCGCGCCGTCGATGCGCAAGAGCGGGCGTTCGGAGTCGACGCGCCGCCGCTCGCCGTAGCGCTCCTCGATGCGCTTGGCGAACTCGATGCGACCGCGCAGACCCTTCTCGGCCTCGTACAGCAAGAGCGTCGAGAAGTGCGACATGCCCTCGGAGAGGATGTTGCCGCCCGGTCCCTTGCCCGGCGAGAGCAGGTTGCCCCACCACTGGTGCGCCGCTTCGTGCGCGACGACGAGCCACGCGACCTGCGTCTCCTGCGTGCTGTCGGTGAGGAAGCCGATCGACTCCGAGAACGTGATGTTCGTCGCGAAGCCCTGCGCGTGGCCGGACAGGCCGGGGAACTCCGACAGCTTCAGTTCCTGCCACGGGAACGGCAGGAACCACTCCGAGTAGCGGCGCCGCGCCGCGTCGAGCGCGGCGGACATCTCGTCGACGTTGTAGCCGTGACGCGGGTGGTAGTAGATCACCGTGCCGTCGCCGCGCTTCTCCTTCCATTGCCCGGCGACGACGCTGAAGAACTGCACCGGGTGATCGGATTCCCACACCGACACGCGCTCGCCGTCGACGACCTCGTCGCTCTTCAGCACGCCGATCGAGTTCAGGCGCCACTCGGCCGGACCGCGCACCGTGACGCGCACCGGGTACGGCGCGTCGATGCCGAAGACGCTCGGCGTCGGACCCTTCCAGTGGTCGCTCGGGTACTCGCGCGGGTCGGAGCGGTTCTCCGCGTCGACGCCGACGCCCTCGATGAAACCGACGACGGGCACGAACGACGGTTGGAAGCTCGTCAGCACCGCGCCGGCCGGCAGCACGAACTCCATCGTGCCGCCGCCGTTCGCGGTCGGACCTTCGGGCAGGCTGCCGTGGAACGAGAAGCCGACGCGCACGCGCTCGCCCGGCGCCAGGGGCTTGGCGAGCGGCAGCACGTGCAGCAGCGTCTTGCCCTCGCGCTCGACGGGCGCGTCGTCGATCGTCCACTGCGTATCGCGCCAGTGCGGTCCGGTGGTGAACGCGAGCTTCTCCAGCGGCTTCGCCTCGCGATTCTCGAGCTCGAACGTTCCGCGCGAATACACCTCGTGCTCGGCCGGCACGAGCCGCACGTCGACTTCCGCGCGCGTGAGCGACGCCTTCGGCGCGTCCTTCCAGGTCCGCACGTTCGCGCGCCAGTAGTCCTTCGCCTGCTTGTCGTACGCGTCGCCCTGGAACCCCGCGTCGACGTAGCGGTCGAGGTAGATGCCGAGCGAAAGCGGCACGAGCGCGTACGCGAGCAGCGCGCGATTCGCCCTCCACAGCGCGACCGGCTTGAGCCGCGCGAGCAGCGCCGCGCCGTCGGCGTCGCGGCGGCCCTGGAAGCGGATCGCGAGCGCGAGGATCACGCCGGCCAGCGCGAGCGCGAACGCGCGGTTGAGCAAGAGCGCGCGGCCGTTGATGT
>SCVU01000280.1 GCA_004296785.1 Planctomycetota bacterium | reverse complement strand
ACCCGAGGTCGTAGACCTCGACCGCTCCCGCGCTCGACTTCGTCACGGTCGAGCAGCTCGGCTGCGTGTAGTCGACGTCGCGGAACATCGCACCGAGCAGGACGAGGTTGTTCTGATTCGCGCCGCGCGGATTGCCGATCGCGTTGCCAAGGCGCCCGAGGTGCAGCGTCGATTGCGGCACAGGGTTGCTCGGCGCGAGCTGCGCGTACGTGTGCGCGACGAGCGAGCCACCCGAGTCGCGGAATGGATACGCCGCGCCTTCCTGCGTTGCGGAACCGCCGCTCGTGTCGCGCTTGATCGCCGCGATGACGATGTCTTCGAGGACGTCGTGGCCGGGGGCGCCGAGAATCCCTGAACTCATCGTCCAGCCAAACCACGCGCCGGCCTGCGCGTTGCCGCCGGCGTCCAACGCTCCAGCGTTGACGGGCGAGGCCGCGGTCTGCCCTGAGGCGCACGACTGACTCTCGGTGGGAACGGCGGCGGCGATCAGCGCGAGCACGACGAGATGCGAGGAATGCTTCATGGGGTTCTGGAGGCTTGGGGTGGGGAACGCTGGCTCGAGTCGGGTGGGAGCGGCGGAGCGGTAGCGCGCTCGCCGTCAGTTCGGTGACGTGGTTGTCGGCGGAGCGCGCTTGATCGCGTGCTCAACGGCCCACGCGCGCCACGCGTCGCTCTCACCGCGCAGCGCGACCTCGTCGAGCCAGCCGCGCAGCCGCGGATCGGACTTGCCTGAGCGCAACGACGCGCTCGCAGCGCCCTGCATCGCCGGCACGTAGCCCGGGAAGACCTCGAGCGCGCTGGCGTAGTGCTCGAGCGCTTCGTCGAGTCGCCCCGCGTCCTCGAAGCACAGCGCGAGGTTGACGCGCGGATCCGGGTGTCCTGGCAGGAGCTTCTTCGCCCACTCGAATTCTTGTGCGGCGTCGTAGCGCTTGCCTTGTGCGAGGAAGACCACGCCGAGGTTGTTGTGCGCCGGACCGCAGTAGAGGTCGGCCGAGAGAGCCTCGCGCAGCAGCTTCTCCGCGCGCTCGGGCTCGCTCGTCAGTAGCTCAGCGGCTTCACGCGTCAGCGCCTCGGCCTTCGCGCTGTCGCGCTGCGCTTCGTTCGGCGCCTCGTACGGGCCGCGCGGCCGCGTGGACTGGCAGGCCGCCACCAACACGAGGCAGCAGACGAGGATCGGTCTCATCGCATCACCCTGGGGCTCAGCGTCGGCCAGCCGTTGGGGATCGCCGCTGCCTTCAGATCCGCGCGGCTCGACCAGCGCAGGTCCTCGAAGTTCTGCGCGCGCATCACCGAGCAGCGCAGGAACACGAAGAAGCGGCTCTTGGAGCTCTCGGTGCCGCGCGAGCGGAAGATTGCGCCGACGAGCGGCAGATCGCCGAGCCACGGCACCTGGCTCGAGCCCTCGCTCGTGCGTTGGATCTCCAAGATCGGAAGAGC
>SCVU01000279.1 GCA_004296785.1 Planctomycetota bacterium | reverse complement strand
GCCGAAGGTCGGCTGGTGCCGCAACCCGAACCGCTACGGCGTCGTTTGGGCGCGCTACGACCTCGCACCGCAGGCCGACCTGTACGCGGCCGGCATCCTCGCGTCGAGCGGCGCGGCTTCGAGCGCTGGAACGCTGATGTTCACGCTCGAGTCGAACGAATTGCCGGTCGCGTTGACGAGCGAGCCGACGACCGCGGACGACGAGTTGCTGCTGATCTACGGGCCGCACGACCCGATCTTCGGCGGGTCCCCGGCGCGCTACCTGCGCCAGATCAACGTGCCGTCGAGCGGCGTGCCGGTGGTCGCCGGGAGCATCGTCACGCTGTCGGCGACCGGCCACCGGTTCCAGATCAGCAAGCAGGGCGGCGACGCCGGACGCTACGTCGTCGTGTGGGACGACACCGGCGCGATCTACGGGCAGGCGTTCAATCGCAACGCGGCGGCGCTGACGTCGGCGCTGCTACTCGCCGACACCACGCAGAACGACTTCGCACCATTCGTCGACGGCAACGGCACGCACTTCGTCATCGGCTGGACGCGGTTCGACGCGGCGACGAGCGATGACGGTGCGCGGTACCAGAGCTTTCGCTACGTCGATCCGGGCACCGGCCCGACGCTGCAGTCGATCACGAGCACGCAGAACCTCGCGGACACGACCACGTTCGACGAAAAGGTCACCGGCGTCTCGTTCACGAGCGAAGGTGCGCTCGTGTCGTGGCGCGAGCTGAATCCGCAGACCGACGTCGGCACCGGCTACCTGCGGCACGTCGACAACCTCTCGCTCGCGCAGATCGGTGCGGACGTCGTGCTGCACGCGCCGTTGTACTCGGAGACCGCGATCCCGATCGCGACGCAGTTCCAGGGCATCGCCCCGTCCGAGCTGGTCGACTCGAACACGCGCGACGAAGGGCTCGCCGTGTGGTGCGCGGGCACGACGGGATTCCTGCAGCCGACCGAACTCGAGCTGCGCGCGCAGCGCTTCGGCTGCCCGGGCCGCGTCGTCGACCTCGGCGGCGAGTGCGGCCAGGGCGGCGCGGCGTTCGCGCCCGGCGCAACGCCCGACAACGGTGGCTTCCAGCTGCGACTCGACAGCGCCTCTGCGGCAGTCTCGGCATTCGCGCTGGTCGGCGGCGGCTGGAGCGGCTTCGGCTGCGGAACGTGCGCGCTGCGCGTCGATCCGTCGACGTTGATCGTGCTGCCGCGAACGACCAGCTCGAGCGGCACCGCGTTCGTGCTGCAGGCGATCCCGAACAGCAGCGTGCTCGTCGGCGCCACGTTCGCCGTGCAGTGGGCGACGCTGCCGCTGTCGACGAGCGCGCAGTGCACGACGTTCGGCTGCGACTTCTCCAACGGCCTTTCGATCACCATCGAGTGAGGGGACGAACCATGCAAGCACTCCGCAGACTCTCGTTCCTCGCTCCGCTCGCGCTGTGCGCCGCGGCCTCCGCGCAGTCGCCGCTGCACTCGTTCGGCGCGAACGAGCTCGACGGCGCGCTGCGCGCGGGCGGCCCCGGTTGGTCCGCCAAGCTCGCTGCGAGCGGCGTCGTCGTGCACCCGCTGCTCGGCGCGCGCGCCGCGCACGTGCAGCACCTCGCGCTCGCGTTGGAGTCGGTCGAGCGCGGCGCGGCGAAGCGCCGCTACGACCGCTCGGTCGCGCCCGTGCTCGACGGACAGCGGATCACCTACGTGCGCGGCCCCGAGCTCGTCGAGTGGTACGAGCCGCGCGCGGACGGCCTCGAGCAGAGCTTCGTGCTCGCGTCGCGACCGGCCGGCGACGGCGATCTCGTCGTGCGCCTCGCCTTCGAGACCTCGCTGGCCGCGCCGACGACGGCGGCGTGGAGCGAGCGCATCGAGCTGCGCCACGCCGGCGAGCGCGCGCTCGCCGTGTCCGCCGTGCTCGGCATCGACGCCGCGGGCCGCACGTGCGCGGGCGACCTGCGCGCGAGCGCGGGCGCGCTCGAGCTGCGCCTGCCCGCGGCCTTCGTCGACTCCGCCAGCTACCCGCTCGTGCTCGATCCGCTGTACGGCCCCGGCGGTCCGCTCGCGGCCGGCGGCGACGCGGCCGCACCCGCGCTCGCCCGGCACCCGCTGCTCGACCAGTACCTCGCGGCGTGGCAGGTCGACCTCGCGCTCGACACGGCCGAGATCCGCGCGCAGCGCCTCGACGCGTCGGGCGCGCTGCTGGGTTCGCTCGTCACGGTCGACGCGGCGAGCCAGATCTACTCCGCCGCCCCCGCCGTCGGGTTCGAGCGCGACAAGGCGTACTTCGTCGTCGCCTACCAGCAGGGTCCGTTGTTCGCCGGTCCGTTCGACATCGCGACGCGCAGCGTCTCGGGGTTGGGCGGCGTGTCCGCGGAGCTCGCGCTCGCGAGTACGACCGCGAACGAGCTCGCTCCCTGCATCGGCAGCGAGGCCGCCAGCGGTCAGGGCGACGCATCGCTCGTGCTGTGGAACCAGGTCGGCAACGGCATCAAGGGCGCGCGCGTCGTGCCGAACGCGGCGGGCGTGCCGACGCTGGGCGGCGCGATCACGATCCCCGGCACGGCCGGCGACGACGATCAGCCCGCGCTCGCGCGCACCGGCGGATCCGCCGGGTTGTTCCTCGCGACGTGGCGCGCGCCGGGCGGCGTCGCCGTGGATGCGCTGCGCGCGACGCTGATCCGCCGCGACGGCATCGTCTTGACGAACCCGCTCGTGATCTCGGTCCCCGGCATCAACGCGTCGACGCCGGCGGTCGACGGCTACCCGGCGAACGCGGCGAGTGCGCGCTGGCTCGTCGCCGCGGCGATCACCGAGCAGGCGCCGAGCACCGACCACGACGTGCGCGCGTGGTCGCTGCAATGGAACGGCACGGCGCTGTCGATCGCGACGGGTCCGGTCGCCGTCGAGAACGGCGTGAACGACGACGAGATCGAGCCCGCGGTGCTGTGGATGGGCGCGAAGGCCTTCGTCGCGTGGTCGGACGAGTCCTCCGGCATCTCGTACGACGCGTACTTCAAGGGCGTCGATCCGAACACGTGCGTCGTGTGCGAGAGCGCGACCGCGCTCGCGACCGGCGGCGGCCTGCACCGCTCGATCGCGCTGGCGGGCGAGCTGCCGGTCGGCGGCGGCGCGGCGAGCGCGCTCGGCCTCGCGGTGTGGGAGCAGATCGACGCCGTGCTGCCGTTCGACGGCGACATCTGGTCGCGCGCGATCACCGCGACGAGCGACAGCGGCTCGACGCAGTCGCTCGGCGGCGGCTGCGGCGGCGGCGGCGTGAACGACGTCGAAGCGAATCCGTCGATCGGCACGGGCGCGTTCGCGTTCTACCTGTCCGGCGCGGATCCGAGTTCGCCCCTCGCGCTGCTCAACATCACCGCGCCCGGCGCCGGCGTGCCGATCGGCTGCGGAGCGTGCGTGTGGGAGCCGTTCTTCATCACGCAGCTGCGGCCGCTCGTCGCCGGCTCCACGTCGTTCCCGCTCGCGATCCCGTGCGATCCGACGGCGGTCGGCATCCAGCTCGTCACGCAGTGGACGGTCGTGCTGACGAGCACGACGCCGTGCCCGCTCGGCGCGAACATCTCGCTGTCGGACCGGCTGCTCATCACGCTCGGGTCGTGAGCGCGGCGCGGGCGCGGAGAAAGCCCGCGAGTGTTGCCTCCGCCCGCAGCTCGACTAGCTTGTCCGCATGCGCGGACTCGGTCGGGCGCTCGGATCGGCCCTTTGGGC
>SCVU01000278.1 GCA_004296785.1 Planctomycetota bacterium | reverse complement strand
GGCCGACCTCGCGCTGTTCTACAACGACTTCGAGTCGCTGCAGTCGACCGAACTGCACCCGTCGGGCGCGACGACGTTCGGCAACCGCGTGCACGCGACCGCGGCGGGCGCGGAGCTCGCGCTCGACTGGTCGCCGTCCGCGCGCTGGCGCGTGCGCGGTTCGTACACGTACTTCGAGATGAACTTCGAAGCCGACGCGAACAGCTTCGAGAGCGGCTTCATCGACGACAAGGACGGCCTCGCTCCGAATCAGCACGTCGCAGTCCGCTCGTACTACGACTTGTCGGAGCGCTGGGAGCTCGACGGCGGCGTGTACTGGGTCAGCCCGCTCGACTACTTCGGCCAGCCCGAGTACGTGCGCGTCGACCTGCGCCTCGGCTGGCACGCGACGGAGAACGTCGACGTCTCCTTCGGCGTGCAGAACGGGACCGAGCGCCACCACACCGAGTCGGGCGGCCCGATCCTGAGCTACGGCGCCGAGATCGAGCCGAACGTCTACCTTTCCATCCGCGTGCGCTCCTGACAGAGTGAGCAGGGCGATCCCTGCATGCTCCGCGGCCGACTGCTCCTGCTCGTTGCGTGCGTCGCCGCGCCGAGCGCCGCGCCGACCGCTGCGCCGAGCACCACACAGGAGTCGCGCGCCGACGCTGCGCCGCGCTGGATCGACGTCGCGCGCGCGAACGGCTTCGAACTGCCGGCGGACGTCGACTTCGAGCGCGATCCGATCTGCCGTGCGGCCGGCCTCGCCGTCGCGCGCGGCGATTTCGCGCGCTGGCTCGCGCTGGGGCGCGGCGCCGCGCTCGTCGAGGCCGAGTGGCTGCGCCTCGCGGGCGCGCACGCGGCGCGCGAGCCGCGCGACTGGCTCGGTGCGCCCGAGGCGCCGTTCACGCCGGTCGAGCTCACCGACGCGCGCGCCGAGGCCGCGCTCGACGCGTGGTGCAAGTCGAAGGGGCTCGAGCGCGCCGCCGGCGAGGCCGCGATCGCGCAATCGCTGCGGCTGCCGCGCGCGGCCGCGCTCCTCGCGCGTCGCGCCGCGCTGCAGGCGGTGATCGACTTCTTCGGCGGCCGCGGGGCGTCGAGCGATCCGCCGCCGTCGACGCGCGCGCTGCTCGTGCGCGCCGGGCGCTGGCAGGAAGCGCGGCCGCTGCTCGCGCTGCTCGAGAAGTGGCGCGCGGCGCCGGACTCACCCGAGGGCGCCGCCGCGCTCGCGGCCGCGAGCGAGCCGCTCGCGCTGTACCTCGTCGCGCTGCGGCGCGAGGAGAAGTTGCGCACGACGGCCACGTTCCTCGATCACGAGCTCGAAGGCGGCGCGGTCGCCGTTCACGCGCCGCTCGATGCGCACGACGAGAGCCGCCCGCCGTGGGCGCGCGACGGCGCCTCGTACGTCGCGACCGCGCCGATCGAAGCCGCGCTGCGCGCTGCGTTGTCGCCCGACGAGCTGCGCGCACAGCTGCGCGCGTACCTCGCGCTGCGCGCGGTCGCGGCCGCGCATCCGCGCACTGACGCGGCGGCCGAGTGGCGCGCGGCCGTCGAGGTCGAGGTCGCGGGGCAGCAGGCGCTGCTGTCCGACGAAGCGGTCGCGCTGCTCTACGACGGATTCCCCAACGGCTCGGTGTGGCGCGCGTGGCGCCAGGCGAGCGAGCGCGAGACCCTTGCGCGCTGGCCGGGCGGCGATCCGGTCGCGCTCGCGCGCGAGTTCGCGGCGCAGGCGCCGTGGGCGAGCGCGAGCGCCGCGCGCGCGCTCGAGCTGTGCGCGTTCGACGGCGAAGCCGCCGCGCGCGCCGCGCTCGACGCGTGGTCGGCCGGCGGCGCGTTGCCGGCGGGCGCGCGCGCGTTCGAGGAGACGCGCTACGCGCGGCTCGTGCACGGCGCGTCGGCGGTCTGGCGCGCGCACGCCGCGTTCGAATC
>SCVU01000005.1 GCA_004296785.1 Planctomycetota bacterium | reverse complement strand
GTGCATGTTCGGCGCGGGGTTGTGCGACTGGACCGCCGCGCTCGTGTTGCCCGGCCTCGGGCTGTTCGCACTCGCGTTCGCGTGGAAGCGCGGCTGGTCGAAGCTCGCGCCGACGCTCTTGTACCCGCTCGGCTTCGCGGCCGCGGTGCTCGTGCACTTCGTGCACATGAAGGCGGTGCTGCCGCCCGAGCTCCTGCACGGCGACGCGCAGAGCACGCTGAGCTGGGCGAGCATGCTGCCGCAGGACTGGAACTTCTTCTGGCGCGCGCAGCTCGCGCACCAGCTCAAATTGCTGACGCTGCCGGTCTGCATCGCGCTCGCGGTCGCGTGGCTGTGGCAACTCGCGCGGATCGCGCGCGGCCGCGCGTGCTTCGAGCAGGGCCTCCTGTTCGCGCTGTTCCCGCCGGGACTGCTGTACATCGCGCTCGTGCCGAGCCGCAGCATCAACCACGAGTTCTTCTCGTTCGTCTCGCTGCCGTGGATGGCGCTCTCGTTCGCGTGGCTCGCGTCGAGCCTGCACGCGTGGAAGCAGCCGTGGCTGCTCGGCCTCGCACTGGTCGCGCTCGCGGCCGGGAGCACGTGGCGGACCGCGCAGATCTGGCGCGCCGAGCGCGGCGAGGCGCTGTCGAAGCTCGTGCACAGCGAGTGGCTCGCGCCGCTGCTCGACGATCCGCGCGCGGTGCTCGTCGCGAGCCCGAACGCCGGCCTCGCGCTGCCGTTCTACTCGCGGGCGCCGCTCGTGCCGGGGATCGACACGGTCGAGAAGCTCGAGCGGTTGCGCGCGGACGTGCTGTCGAAGGTCGGACCCGATCGAAGAATCGTGTTCGTGTTCGATCTCGCCGGGATGGAACTGTACGCGCCGCTGCGCGCGTACCTCGGTGCGCACGCGTTCCCGGTGCCGCACCTCGAACTGGTGGGGGAGCGCCCGCCGATCGCGCTCGAGTCGTACGACCTCGCGGAGTGGGCGGCGGCGCGCTGAGGCAAGCTAGAATCATGGTGAATCGACTCGCTGGTCCGCGTTTCGCCTCGGTGGCAATGTTGGGCTTCGGACTCGCTCTGCTCGCGTTCGCTCGTTCGCCGTCGGCCCAAGGCGCGATCCGCGTTGGGGAGGCGATCGAATTCCTCTTCCCGCGACCCGACGAATCCGAAGTCCTGCCATCCGGGGCTCGCTTCATCGCGACCAACACAACCGTCGGGCCTGCAGATCTGCGGGCCCCCGGCGCGAAGGGCTTGAGCCTGCTGGTGGAGAACGACCCGTTGGTCGGTGTTCGCCGCATCGTCGACGTGCAGCTCGACCGCGCGGGACGGCCGACAGTCGTGAAACGATTCGACATGGCGAACGCGCTCGAATCGACGACTTCGTTTTCCTACGGCGAGACAGGCGAGATCCTGCTGCGAGTCGCGGAGTTTCCGGGCGAGCTGCCGGCGACATGGCGCGTCGTGCTCGACGGCGGCAAGCGGATCGGGTTCGAGTCGATTCGATCCGACGGCAGCAAAGCCGAGCTGAAACTGAGCCTCGGATACGCAGCCGGCGGTTTCCTCGGCACGTTTGCGCGGAGCAGCGAGCTAGGCGACATCGTCGCGGCGACGATCGTGGAGGACGGCGATGGACGCGTCGTCGAACTCGTTGCGCGAGACGCGGCCGGAGTGCAGTGCGCGCTCGCACAGGCTGCCTACCACGCCTCCGGCAGGTTGAGTCGACTCGAGTTCCTCAACGAGTCCGCGAAGCGCGTCGTGCGCGAGGATTTCGTCAGGAACGAGCGCGGCGAGCTCCTGTCGATCGAGAGCCGTGTCGCCGGCGATCCGCGCTCGACCAGCGTGCGGACGTTCAGCCGACTCGCAGGGGGCGGACTGCGAGTGTCGCAAACTCACGAAGTCGGCACTGGCGACGTCGAGCGGTTGCAGGTCCGACACGTTCGGTGCTTCTCGAACGCTGGCCTGCTCGTCTCTGAGTGGAGCTACGACGGCGTCGATCTCAGCGAGATCGTCTTCGACTACGAGTTCGATGCGAGGGGCAACTGGACGCGGCAGATCCGGAACGGCTTCGTGACCCGACTCGGTGCTTCGAAGTCCGACGACCGCGCTACAA
The DNA here is from genome assembly GCA_004296785.1 of Planctomycetota bacterium. Classification (GTDB taxonomy): domain Bacteria; phylum Planctomycetota; class UBA1135; order UBA1135; genus GW928-bin9. The sequence goes on along the minus strand of SCVU01000005.1, from coordinate 5,349 downwards.
CGGGAACGGGTGAGCGCAGCGGAGCGGGCGTCGTGGTCCGAACCATCCGATACGAATGAGGTTGAGGTCCGCGAGCCGCGGCGCTCAGCTCACGCCTTCGGCGCGTCGAACACTTCGAACAGCGCCTGCTCGACGCGCTCGAGCGGCACGATGCGCAGGTCGTCCTTGACCTTCTGCGGCACGTCCTCGAGGTCCTTCACGTTGCGCGCGGGCAACAGCACCGTGTGAATGCCCGCGCGATACGCGGCGAGCACCTTCTCCTTGATCCCGCCGACCGGCAGCACGAGCCCACGCAGGCTGATCTCGCCCGTCATCGCGACGTCCTGCCGCACCGGCCGCCCGGTGAACAGCGACACGAGCGCCGAGTAGATCGTCACGCCCGCCGACGGCCCGTCCTTCGGGATCGCGCCGGCCGGGAAGTGCACGTGCACGTCGGACAGCCGCACGACCTCGGGGTCGATGCCGAGCTCGACCGCGTTCGCGCGCAGCAGCGACACCGCGGCGCGCGCGCTCTCCTTCATCACGTCGCCGAGCTGGCCGGTGAGCAACAGCTCGCCCTTGCCGGTCATCTTCGTCGCCTCGATGAACAACACGTCGCCGCCGACCGGCGTCCACGCGAGCCCGGTCGCGACGCCCGGCGTGCTGGTGCGCAGCATCAGCTCGTCGTCGAAGCGCGCCGCGCCGAGGATCGCGTGCAGGTCCGGCTCGTCGATGCGGATCGGCAGCATCTTGCCGTCGGGCGCGACCGTCTCGCCCTTCGCGACGCGCATCGCCGCGTGGCGGCACAGCGCGCCGATCGAGCGCTCGAGATTCCGGCAGCCCGCTTCCTTCGTGTAGTGGCGCACGAGCGCGACGAGCGCGGACTCGGTCAGCTCGAGCTGCTCCGGCGCGAGGCCGTTCGCCTCGACCTGCCGGCGGATCAGGTAGCGCCGCGCGATCTCGAGCTTCTCCTCCTCGGTGTAGCCCGACAGCTCGATCACCTCCATGCGGTCGCGCAGCGGCCCGGGGATCTGGTCGAGCACGTTGGCCGTGCCGAGGAAGAACACGCGCGACAAGTCGAACGGCACCGCGAGGTAGTTGTCGCGGAACGTCGAGTTCTGCTCGGGGTCGAGCACCTCGAGCAGTGCCGAGGACGGATCGCCCTGGAACGAGGCCGACAACTTGTCGAGCTCGTCGAGCATGAACACCGGGTTGTTCGTGCCGGCCTTGCGCAGCCCCTGCACGATGTTGCCCGGCAGCGCGCCGACGTAGGTGCGGCGGTGGCCGCGGATCTCGGCCTCGTCGTGCACGCCGCCCAGCGCGGCGCGCATGAACTTGCGACCCATGCAGCGCGCGATCGACTGGCCGAGCGAGGTCTTGCCGACGCCCGGCGGGCCGACCAGGCACAGGATCGGGCTCTTGCCCTGCGGCTTCAGCTTGCGCACCGCGAGCGCCTCGAGGATGCGCCGCTTGACCTTCGCGAGTCCGTAGTGGTCCTCGTCGAGGATCTTCTCGCTCGCCGCGAGGTCGATCGAGTCCTCGGTCGAGCGCGACCACGGCAGGTCGCACATCCACTCGAGGTAGGTGCGGACCATCGAGGCTTCCGACGAGCCCTCGTTCATCCGCTCCAGGCGCGTCAGTTCCTTGCGCGCTTCCTTCTCCGCGTCGGCCGACATGCCGGCCTTCGCGATGCGTTCCTTCAAGCCCTCGAGCTCGGGGCCCTGGCCCTCGCCGAGCTCCTTCTGGATCGTCTTCAGCTGCTCGCGCAGGAAGTAGTCGCGCTGCGCCTTCTCGAGCGTGCCCTTCGTGCGCTTCTGGATGTCGCGGCTGATCTGCAGCACTTCCATCAGGTGCTGCAGCTTGGTCGCGACCTTCGACATCCGCTCCTTGAGATCGAGCGTCTCGAGGATGTCCTGCTTCTCGTTCGGCGGCAGGTCCATGAACGTCGCGATCATGTCCGTCAGCGCGGACGGCGACGTCGAGTTCTGGATGCCGGCCTCGAGGTCCTCCGGCTTCTGCGGCAACAGCTCGAGCGCGGCGCGCGCCTGCTGTTTCAGCGCGAGGAAGCGCGCCTCGATCTCGGTCGAGCGCGGCGCGTCGGTCGGGGCGTCGTCCTCGGCGTCGTCGAGCCGCTCGACGAGCGCGTAGAGCAGCCCGTCGTTCTCGTCGAACGAGTGCACGCGCACGCGGCCCTCGCCGTGCACGATGATGTGGTGGCTGCCGTCGGGCGCGGTGATGTAGCGCAGGATCTCGGCCAGCGTGCCGATCGTGTAGAGGTCGGACGGCTTGGGCTCGTCGGCCTCCGGGTTCTTCTGCAGGATCACCGCCAGCGGTTCCTGCGCGGCGATCGCGGCCTGCACCGAGCGCACCGAGCGCGGACGGCCGACGCCGACCGGCAGCACGACGCCGGGGAACAGCGCCATGCCGCGCACCGCGAGCACGACGCGGCGCTCGAGGCGCGGCCCGACGCTGAGCGCGGGCTTGGAGCGACGCACGCGGCGGCGCGCCTTCGCGACAGGGCGACGCGCGGGAGTGCGCTTGCGGCGTTGACGAGCTTGCTTGGCCATCTTCGAGTCCCCGGCGATTGTGGACTGTCGCGACGCCGATTGCGAGGCGCGCCGCCGCGCCCGCGCCGGCTTCTCAGGCGCGCTTCTTCAGCGCGACGAACAGCAGTCCCGCCGAGAGTCGCTCGCGCGTGATCGACGTGCACGGCGCCGGCAGCTCGAGCACGCGTTCGAAGCGGCCGATCGGGATCTCCATCCGCCGCACGCCGGCGCTGCGGAACGAGCTCGCGACGCGCCGCTCGCCGCTGACCGCGACGCGCGCGCCGTCGGCGGAGATCTCGACGTTCGCCTCGGCGACGCCGGGCAGCGCGACGACGAGCCAGATCTCGCGCGCGGTCTCGAACACGTCCGCCGGCGGCACCCAGGCCGGGCGGCGGCGCTTGCCGCCGCGGTGGAAGACCTGCATGTGGAAGCGATCCGCCTGGTCGAGCAGCGCGCGCGCGCGCTCCCACATCCAGCTCTCGGGGTCGTTGGCGGACATGCGTGCGAGCCTAACACGACCGCGCTACGGAGCGTGCTCGCCGAGCAGCCGCGACGGCCGGCGCCGCTCGAGGCGCAGCCCGAAGCGCGCCGTCGCGCACTCGCGCACGTGCTGCACCGCCTCCGCCGGCGAATCGGTCACGAACAGCCGCTCGATGTCCGCCCGCTCGATCGTGCGCTCGGCGAGCATCGGCCCGCGCACGAACTCGAGCAGTTCCGCCCAGTAGTCGCGGCCCATCAGCACGATCGGGAAGCCCGCGATCTTGCCGGTCTGCACGAGCACCGCCGTCTCGAAGACCTCGTCGAGCGTGCCGAAGCCGCCGGGCAGCGCGATGAACCCGTAGCTGTACTTCACGAGCATCAGCTTGCGCACGAAGAAGTAGCGGAAGGTCAGGAAGCGGTCGAGGTACGGGTTCGGCCGCTGCTCGTGCGGCAGCTCGATGTTGCAGCCGAGGCTCGCGCCGCCCGACTCGCGCGCGCCGCGGTTGGCGGCCTCCATGATCCCGGGGCCGCCGCCGGTCATCACGGTGAAGCCGGCGCGCGCGAGCTCGCCGCCGACGCCGCGCGCGAGCTCGTAGTAGCGGTGCTCGGGCCCGAAGCGCGCCGAGCCGAACACGGTCACGCACGGCCCGGCGAAGTGCAGGCCGCGGAAGCCGCGCACGAGCTCGCTCGCGATGCGCAGCACGCGGCGCAGCTCGGCGAGTCGCGTGTCGGGGCCCGCGAGGAACTGTCGCTCGTCGGGGTGCGGCGACGACTTGCCCCAGGCCGCGGGTGCACAGGTGCTGGCGGACGACGCGTCGATCATGCGCGTACGGTACTCGGTTGCTACCGTGGCGCGATGCGGCGACGTCCGAGCTTCCGGCCCGAGCCCGAGCAAGAGTTCGCCGTCGCGCACGCGCGTTCGCGCGCGCGCCTCGAGCCGCTCGCCGCCGGCGCGCTCGCGCGCGTCGCGTTCCTCGGCGCGGCGGGGGAGGTCACCGGCTCGTGCTTCCTCGTCGAGACGCCGCGCGCGCGCGTGCTCGTCGACTGCGGGATGTTCCAGGGCGGCCGCGCGCAGGCCGCGCGCAACTGGTCGCCGTTCGAGTTCGATCCGGCCTCGATCGACGCGGTGCTGCTGACGCACGCGCACATCGACCACTGCGGTCTGTTGCCGCGGCTCGTCGCCGAGGGTTTCCGCGGCCGCATCCACGCGTCGCGCGCGACGGCCGACGTCACGCGCGTGATGCTCGAGGACTCGGCGCGCATCCAGCAGCAGGATGCGCAGCGCGCGACGCGCAAGCGCCGCGAGCACGGCCGCGGTCAGCAGCCGATCGAGCCGCTGTACACGGTGGACGACGCCGAGCGCGCGTGCGAGCGGCTGCGCGCCGAGTCGTTCGAGGCGTGGTTCGAACCGGTCGCCGGCCTGCGCGCGCGCCTGCGCTACGCGAGCCACATCCTCGGCGCGGGTTCGTTCGAGCTCGCGTTCGACGCCGAGGGCCGCGAGCGTCGCATCAACTGCTCGGGCGACATCGGCCGCTACGACGAGCCGCTGCTGCGCGGCCCCGACTCACCGGATCCGGCCGAGCTCGTGCTGATGGAGGCGACCTACGGCGATCGCGACCACCGCTCGATGCCGGACACGCTGCGCGAGTTCGAGGCGATCCTCAACGCGGCGGACGAAGCGCGCGCGAACGCGGTCGTGCCGATCTTCGCGCTCGGCCGCGCGCAGGAGGTGCTGTACCACCTCGGCGCGCTCGAGCGCGCCGGCCGCGTGCGCCCGCGGCCGGTGTTCCTCGACAGCCCGATGGCGATCAACGTGACCGAGTTGTACCGCCGCCACGGCGACTGCCTGGAGGAGCGGTTGCGGCGCGAGCTCGCGACGTCCGACGGCGCGCTCTCGACGCAGCAGCTCAGTTTCACGCGCTCGAGCGAGGAGTCGATCCGCATCAACGGCGTGCGCGGCGCGGTGATCCTGTCGGCGAGCGGCATGTGCGAGGCCGGTCGGATCCTGCACCACTTGAAGCACAACCTCGGCCGCCCGGGCACGCAGGTCGTGATGGCGGGTTTCCAGGCCGCCGGCACGCTCGGCCGCGCGCTCGTCGACGGCGCGCGGCGCGTGCGCGTGCTCGGCGCCGAGATCGAAGTCGCGGCGCGCGTGCACACGCTCGGCGGATTCTCCGCGCACGCCGGCCAGTCGGGCCTGCTTTCGTGGCTGCGCCCGCAGACGGTCGCGCGGCCGCTCGTTGCGCTGGTGCACGCCGAGCCGGAGAAGCGCGCGGCGCTCGCGGCGAAGATCGCGGCGCTGCACGGGCTTTCGTGCGCGACGCCGGAGCGCGGCGAGAGTCTC
>SCVU01000277.1 GCA_004296785.1 Planctomycetota bacterium | reverse complement strand
ACCTGCACGCCGATGGACCCGCGACGCTGGCGAAGCTGCGCGCGAGCGGATGTCGGACGCTGGCCGAGCTCGGCGGCCTGCCGCAGCGCTCGCTCGCGCACGCGCTCGGCGGCAACGTCGAGCGCGCGCGGCGCTTCCTGCGCGAAGCCGAGCTGCTCGGTGGCCGCGTCGATGCGCCGCCGCGCGAGCACGCGGCCGGCGCGCACGCGACGCCTTCGCACGCGGCGCCTCCGGCGCGCGCGGCGAGCTCGACGAACGCGCGGTCGTCGAATGCGGCGCCGTCGAACGCGGCGCCCGCGACCGACGAAGTCGGCGGCCCGTTCGCGGCGCCGGCGAACGCCGCGGATCCGTTCGCGATCGACGCATTCGCCGCCGCGCAGAGCGAGCGGCGCGAGCGCTACGCGATGCAGCCGCTGAAGGACGCCGTGCTGCGCGTGTGGAGCGAACAGGATCGGCTCGATCCGCCGCACGCGCTCGAGCGCGCGCCGAGCGCGCCGCTGCGCGGCGTGATGGCGGGCGACGACGCGGGCGACGGGCTGGCCGGTCTGGACGGCTGCGATGCACTCGCGCGCCGCGCGCTCGCCGCGGCCGGCGTGCGCAGCGCGGAGGAGTTCCTCGCGCGCGACACGCTCGAGCTCGCGAGCGCCACCGGCCTCGCGTACAGCGCGCTCAACCGCTGGCGCTTCCTGCTGCGCCGCGGCCCGGCCGCGCGCCCGACGCGCACGCGCTGAGGAGACTCGGATCAGAAGCGCAGGATCAGCTCGACCGGATTCGTCAGCAGCATCCCCGCAGGCGTACTCTGCGTCGGACACACCGCCTGCGCCGTGAAGCGCAGCCCTGCGAGTCCCGCGAGCGGCGGCACGGCCACGTCGAGCGCGTCCGCGACCAAGTTCGCCGGCGGCGTCAGGGCGACGACGAATTCGAGCGCGCCCGCGTCGAGCCAGATCGAGCCGTCGAGGCCGGGCAGCACTGCGTAGCCCGTTCCGAGCGCCGCGTACACGAGGCCGGTGACGCCGCCGGTCCCGTACAGCTCTAACGAGCGCGTCGCGCCCGCCACGTCCAATCCGGGCAGCGCGAGGAGCGGTTCCGGCGTCGCGCCGCCGGCGTACGCGATCTCCGCGCCGCCGGTGATCGAGACCGGATCGATCGAGTATCCGCTCACGCTGATCTTCGTTCCCGCGTCGGTCGCGCGGATGCCGAGTCCGCCGGAGTTGAACGAATGGCCACCTTGGATCCACTGCCCGGCGCCGCGCGCGACGATCCGCGCGCCGGAGCCGAGGCTCAGTCCTGTGCCCTGTGCACCGCTGCAGCAACCTGCGCAGCCGAACGCTCCGCACTCGCCGCCTGCGTCGCCGCCGTAGATCGCCGTCGCGCTCAGCGTGCCGGTTCCGCCGCTGACGACGAGCGCGTGACCGCCGTCGCCCCACTCGTAGATCCCTCCGATGCAGCCCGGCGCGCCGACCAATGTGCTCTCGACGATCGCGAACCGCGAGTTGGCGATGCGCACGCCGGGCTCGAGCGCGTGGAAGACGAAGCAGTCGAGCGGTTGCACAGTCGAGCGGCTCAGCACGAGCTCGTCGCAGTCGGCGAGCGCGAGCGTTGCGTCTCCGCTGACGCGGCGATCGAACAGGCACGCGTCGATGCTCGCGCGTCCGGGCACGCCGCCCACGCTGAGCGCGTCGAGGTGCAGACCCGCGAGCGTGAACGTCGGCGCGCCCAGGATCGCGCTGCGGCCGGCGACGTGCGGCTTGGGACCCGCGGCGGGCCCGAGCAACGCGAGCTCCTTCGCCAGCGTGAACGGCGCGTAGTCGCCCGGTTGGATCAGCAGCACGTCGCCCGGCGCGACCGCGTCGATCGCGCTCTGGATCGAGGCGAAATCGGCGGGGCCGTTGTCGTCGACGGTCCACGTCTGGGCCGGCGATGCGCCCAGTGTCTGGCCCAGCACCGCGAGTGCGATCCACGTTCCCGTGTGCATCGAGATCCCTCCCCGGTTGTTCGGCGCGGCTACCGCGCACGCGCGCGATGTCCTCGCCAGCCTAGCGTGTATCCGGTCCCTCGCCCGCGGGCTAGGATCGACGGAAGCGCGATGTCGGCCCTCAGTGCATGCCTGGTGCTCTCGCTCGCGCTGGCGGCGGGGGCGGGACAGGCGGGCGCGCGCGACGACGCGGCTCGGCAAGCCCCGGATGGACGGCCGGGTTTCGGCACGCGCGCGCCGAACGATGTCGCCAAGCTCGTGCGCCAGCCCGCGCGCGACGGCGCGGCCTGGATCGACGCGCTCGCGGCGCTGCCGACGGAGATCTCGCAGCGCGCGAGCCTGACCGAGAGCCTGTACCGCGAGCGCGGCTGGTTCGCGCTGTCCGGCGACCAGCCGGGGCAGGGGCTGCTCGATCTGCACGCGAGCTACCGCCACCTGGAGCTCGATCCGACCGGCACGCTGTACGCGCTCGACGAGCGCGCGCGCGCGTTCGCGGCCGCGTGGACCGACATGCGCTTTCGCTCGCGCGCGCGCCTGCTCGAGTCGGCGGCGAACGAGGTGCGCGAGCTCGACGGCGCGCTCGCGCTGCTGCGCGGTGCCGCGAATTCGTGGGGGACGCTGAGCGAGAGCGAGGCGCAGAACCTCGCGCGCCGCGCGGATCTCTCGGCCGCGCTGCTGCGCGCGATCCGGCTCGATCTCGACGCGCTGCGCGAGTCGCCGGGGCCGCGCGCGACGCCGCTGGAGGCGGATGAGTGCCTCGCGCTCGCGCGCGACACGAACGCCGCGCGCCGCAGCGCGCGGATGGACGAGCTGTCGAGCCGCCTGGCCGAGCGCGAGCAGGCGTTCCTGCGTCCGCTGTTCTGGATGCGCCTGTCCGAGCGCTGCGTCGCGCCGCTGGCGTGGCGCAAGTCGTCGCTCGACCTATGCCGCGCGGCGCTGCAGGCGGCCGAGCAGTTCAGCCCGGACGTCGATCCCGAGCGCCCGCGCGACGGCAAGGTCGCCGCGCTGCGCGCGACCGACCGGCGCCGCCATGCGCTGGCGCGCGCGCTCGAGGCGCTTGCGCAGGATCCGCTCGACGAGCGCGCGACGTGGATCGCGTTCGCGAGCGGGCGCCACGTCGGTTCGGTGCCGCAGACGCTCGCGCTCGCATACCGTTATCTGCGGCTGCGCGGGATCGTCTACGAGGACGGCGTGCAGCAGGGGCGCGGGCGGATGACGGAGAACGAGGAAGCGGCCGAGACCTACGTGCGCGAGGCGCTCGCCGGGGCGTACGGCGCGTTCCCCGGCGCGGCGGTGCGCTAGCTCGGCGCAGCCGCGAGTCAGCCGCCGAACTCGCGCAGGCGCTCGCGGTACAGCGGCTCGTCCGGCGCGAGCTCGATGCAGCGCCGCACCGTTTCGAGCGCGCCGCGCACGTCGCCGTTGGCGTGCAGCAGGCACGCGAGCGTGTCGAGCAGGTCCGGATCGACGCCCTTCGAGCTGCGCTCCGACGCGGCGACGATCGCGCGCGCGACGTCGAGCGCGAACGCGAGCAGCGCCGGCGGCAGTTGCGCGCGCTGTTCGTAGATCTCCCATGCCAGCGGGCCGCCGAGCGCGATCACGCGCTCCGCCGGCGTGTGCGGCCACGCGCGGCGCTCGGCGTCGAGCGCGAGCTCGTAGTGCTCGCTCCGGCCGGCCTCGTCGTGTTCGTCGCGCTTGCGCTGCGTCCACATCCGCTCCGCGGCGGCGATCGTGCGCCAGCCCTCGTGCAGCAGTTCGGCGTGCTTCTCGTCGGCGAGGAACGCGCGCAGCGGCGCCGTGTCGACGCTGCGCTGCAGCGGTTCGAGCGCCTCCTCGAACAGCAGGCGGCGCAGTGCGAGCGATCCGTCGTCGGCATCGCGCGCGCGCAGTGCGGCGAGCTCGCGCGCGTACGCGTCGCGGTCGCCGAACTCGCGCAGCGCGCGCGCGAGCTCCGCGCGCGGTTCGAGCGCTTCCGGCATTGCTGCGACCGCGCGGCGCCGCGCGCCGAGCGTGCCCTCGTCGCGCGCGATCCGCGCGAGCTCGCTCGCGAGCTCCGCCGGCTCGCGCAGGCCGGTCAGCGCGTCGCGCGGCGCGCCGTCGGGATCGAGGAACACGAGGCGCGGCAGCGTCGAGGCGCGAAAGCGCGGCGCGAGCGACTTGCCGGGCTCGACGTCGACGTCGTAGCGCGCGCAGACGAAGCCGGCGAGCTGTGCGGCGACCTCCTGCGACGGGAACACGCGCTCTTCGAGCTCGCGGCACGGCGCGCACCAGCGCGCGCCGAAGTCGACGAGCAGCGGCTTGTGCGCCGCCGTCGCGCGCGCGACGAGCGCGTCGAGCGGCTCGGCGTGCCACCCGCTCGCGCTCGCGGGAGCCGGAGCGCTCGGCGTCGGCGCCGGCGCGCACGCGACGAGGAGCGCGGCCAAGCATGCGGCTCGGATCACGCCGCGCAGTCTAGCCCGCGCTGCTCGCGGCGAGCGGTCCGCGCGCATAGAATGACGGGTTCCAACTGCGACTCCACAGTGACGACCGTCCAGCAACCCGTGCACTACCTGATCGCCGACTGCGCCACACGAGCGGGCGACGACCCGATCTTCAGCCTGAACGCGGAGGCGACGAAGCGCGCGAAAGCCGGCGAGAGCATCGTGAACGCGACGCTCGGCGCGCTGATGGACGACGACGGCGCGCTGGCCGTGATGCCGACCGTGTTCGAGGCCATGCGCGCGGTCGCGCCGGCGCAGGCCGCCGCGTACGCGCCGATCGCCGGCGTCCCGCGCTTCCTGCAGGCGGTCTCGCGCGACCTGTTCGGCGAGTTCGGTCTGGCCGACCAGTGCGTCGCCGCCGCGACGCCCGGCGGCACCGGCGCGCTGCACCATGCGCTCGTCAACTTCCTCGAGCCCGGCCACGCGCTGCTGACGACCTCGTACTACTGGGGGCCGTACCAGACGCTCGCCGAGCACACGCGGCGCAAGCTGCACACGTTCGAGATGTTCGACGCGCACGGCGGCTTCCACGTCGATGCGTTCGAGAGCGCGTTGAACGACCAGATGGCGCGGCAGAAGCGCGCGCTCGTGTTCCTGAACACGCCGTGCCACAACCCGACCGGCTACTCGCTCGACGAGCGCGAGTGGCGCGGCGTACGCGACGCGGTCGTGCGCGCCTCGGCGCGCGGGCCGGTCGCGCTGCTCGTCGACTACGCGTACGCGCGCTTCGCGGCGCCGGGATCGTTCGCGTGGCAGACGCTCGCCCGCGAGATCGCCGAGCACGCGCTGCTGCTCGTCGCGTGGACCGCGAGCAAGAGCCACGCGCAGTACGGCGCGCGCGTC
>SCVU01000276.1 GCA_004296785.1 Planctomycetota bacterium | reverse complement strand
CGCTTGCGCGAGCTCGGCAACCGCAAGGGACTGCCGTCGTACCTGATCGACGACGAGCGCGACCTCGATCCGAGCTGGTTCCGACCCGGTCTGCGCATCGGCCTCAGCGCGGGCGCGTCGGCGCCGGAGTCGCTGGTCCAGAAGGTCGTGTCGCGCCTGCGCGAGCTCGGTGCGGGCGAAGTGCGCGAACTCGCGGGCGAGACCGAGGCGGTGACGTTCAAGCTGCCGCCCGAACTCGATTCCGACTGACGTTCCGCGCGCGTAACACGGCGGCACCGCACCGCGAGTCGGTGCGAGCGCGTCCGCGCGCGCCCGCGGGCAGGGTAGTTGCAACGCGCCGCGCGCCCGCCCTTCCCCTGCTGCTCGGCTCCCCCTGTCGAGCGTTTCCGATCGCGGCGGCTTCCTTCGCTCCCCTATCCCAGGGAACTGCTCTCATGTCGGCATCGCACTGGGCGCTCTCGTGCGCCTTCGTTTCGCTCGCTCTTTCGTCCCACAACCCCGCGCAAGAAGCGCCGCCGCAGGTCGCCGGCAGGTACGCAGTGCTGCTGCGAACCGACGACGCCGCGCAGACGCGCTTCCTCGAAGAGCTCGGCGAGCTGCGCCGCGCGCGCGCCGAGGCCGGGCTCGCCGCGCGCATCGAAGCGCGTCGCGCGGAACTCCTGCCGCGCCAAGCAGCGCTCGCTGCGCACGTCGCTGGGCGCGGCGCGGCCGTCATCCAGCACGGCTGGCTGCTCGACATGGTGATCGTCGACGGCGTGACGGAGCCGCTGCGCGCCGAGCTCGCGGGCCGCGCCGACGTGCTCGCCGTGCAGCCGATCGAGCGGCGCGCGCCGTCGCTCGCGAAGGCGATGGACGCGAGCCACCACGAGGGCTACGCGGCGCACGCGCTGTCGATCGGCGGCGTGCCGCTCGAGGGCGGCGGCCAGACGATCGCGATCCTCGACACCGGGCTCGATCTGAACATGGGCGGCACCGGGAGGCCGCACGCCGCGTTCTTCGCCAACGGCGACCCGCTCGATCCGAGCGGCGGCGGCATCGGCGGCTCGCGCGTCGCGTCGGCGGTTCACGTCCCGTACAACCCGCAGACGACTTCGGCGGAGGACCTGCACGGCCATGGCACTCGCATCGCGTCGTGCGCGGCCGGCGCCGCGTGGGCGGCGCTGCCGGACGTCGGGGACGCGAGCGCGCCCGCGGCCACGATCAAGGTCTTCAAGATCGCGGATGATTCGGCGCAGTTCTTCGGACTGACGACGGCGGACGGGCTGTTCTCGCAGCTGCAGAAGATCGTCGCGCAGCCCGACATCTTCGTCGCGAACCTGAGCTACGACGGCTGGAACGACCCGGTGTACTTCATCAATCCGACGATGGACGCGGTCGTGCTCGCCGGCGTCTCGATGACCGCTTCGGCCGGCAACTACGGCGTGAACCTGGACTTCGCTCACGCGTCGTACAACGTGCTCGTCGTCGGCGGCTCGGAGGCCACCGCGTTCAAGCCCGCGCTCTTCCCGTTCCTCAGCGCCGTCGGTCCGCTGCCGGACGGTCGCCGTTATCCGCAGTTGATCGCGCAGGGCGTCGCGGTCACGTGCGCGCGCTTCGACGACGAGAGCACGGCGGTCGACTCGAACGGTTGCTCGGCGGCGTCCGCGATCGTCGCTGGCTCGCTCGCGCTGCTGCACCAAGCCGATCCGACGCTGAAGCCGCGCGAGGCGCGCGCGCTGCTGCTGAACACGACCGCGAAGACGACCGGCAACCCGAACGCGTCGGGCTGGGGCTACCTGAAGATCCTGCCCGCCGTGCAGGCCGC
>SCVU01000275.1 GCA_004296785.1 Planctomycetota bacterium | reverse complement strand
TGCGCGCTCCTCGCTCTCGCCGCATGCCGCAAGGCATCCGGTGGATCGGATTCCGCCGCCTCCGCCGTCCCGCCGTCGCAGTTCGGCTCCGCGGGCTGCGCCGGCGCGAGCCAGGCGTTCACCCCCGGCCAGACGCCGACCGAAGTCGTGCTCGCGACCGCCATGCTCGGCCCGAACTCGCAGCTCTGCGCGGCGCGCGATGGCGAAGTGCTCTACGTGACCGGCGCCGGCGGCACCGTCTACGCGCTCGACTTCAGCGGCGGCGGCGCACCCGTCGAGACGACGCTCGTGCAGGCCGGCGTCGTCGACGCGCTGCTCGCGCTCGCGGGCGTCGCGACCCCCGCGGAGCTGTCGGGCATCGCGGTGATCGACGCCGACACGCTGTACGCGATCGAGCGCACGAGCCACGCGATCCTCGCGATCGATCGCGTGCTCGTCGACACCGTGAGCCTCGCATACGGCCTGCCGAGCGAAGTGCCCGGATACGCCGACGGCCCAGGCGCGCTCGCGCGCTTCCACTTCTCGCAGCCGTCGATGCTCGCCGCGACGAGCGACGGCCGCGTGTTCGTCGCCGACCCGGGCAATCACGCGCTGCGCATGCTGCAGGACGGCTTCGTCGCGACCGTCGCCGGCAGCGGCGCGCCCTTCTTCGCCGACGGCAGCCTGCAGGCGACGTTCTTCGACACTCCGGCCGGCGTGTGCATCGACTGCTCGAACCACGTGCTCGTCACCGAGACCGGAGCGGCGGGCGTGGGCGGCCACCGCGTGCGCGAGCTCACGCTCGGTCCGCTGACGTTCTTCGGCCAGATCGGCTCGAGCAAGACGATCCTCGGCTTCGGCACTCCGGCCTCGACCGAAGGCGTCGGCGTGCTCGCGGCGGTCGATGCGCCGGTCGCGCCGGTGGTCAGCGAAACCGGCGAGCTGTACTGGATCGACTCGGGGACCGGCGTGCTGCGCGAGCGCGAGACGGGCGCGACGTGTCCGCTGTGGATCGACTGCGCGAACGCGGTGCTCGCGCCGGAGTTCACGCCCGCTGCGACGCTGTCACTCGCGCTGACCGAAGGCGGCGTGCTGTACGCGCTCGACGCGGGCGCGGCGAAGCTGCTGCGGATCACGCCGTGACCGCGCGGGGCCGATGAGCGAGCTGCGACACGAGTTCTCCTGGTCGGTGTCGCGGCGCGGGCTCGCCGATACGTGCCTGCGCGCGTACTACTACCAGTACTACCTCGCGTGGCGCGGCTGGGGCGAGCGCGCCGAGGAGTCGCGCGCGCTCGCGTACCGGCTGAAGAACACGACGCGGCTCCCGATGTGGGCCGGCACGTGCCTGCACGATTCGATCGCGCACTGGTTCGAGCGGCGCGCCGCCGGTCAGTCGCTCGCGACGGCCGAGCTCGCCGCGCACGCGCTGCTCGCGTTCCGCCTCGGCTACAAGCAGTCGCGCGACGAGGCCGCGCGCTGGGAGCGCTCGCCGAAGCGCTTCACGCGGCTGCAGGAGCACCACTACGCCGAGGCGAGCGTCGACGAGCCGAGCGGGCGCGCCGCCGCGTACGGCAAGCGCTACGTGCAGCGGATCGAGAGCTCGGCGCGCTGGTTCTGCGAGTCGAGCGAGCTCGAGCGCGTGCGCACGGCGGAACCGTCGACGTGGCTCGCGCTCGAGGAGCACGGGACGATCGACCTGTTCCACACGCCGATCCACGCGATCCCCGACTTCGCGTTCCGCGACGAAGCGGGCGTCGTGTGGATCTACGACTGGAAGAGCGGCGCGGAGAAGCCCGAGCACGAGTTCCAGCTCGGGCTGTACACGCTGTACGCCGAGCAGAAGTGGGGCGTCGCGCCAAGCGAGGTGCGCTGCGTCGCCGCTTACCTCGAGGACGGCCGCGCGGTCCAGCACCGCTACGACGCCGACGCGCTCGAACACGTGCTCGGCGCGGTGCACGCGTCGATCACCGCGCTGCGCGAGCTGCACTTCGACGCCGATGCCGGCGTCGGCGATCGCGAGCGCTTCCCGACGGTCGCGCTCGGGTCGGCCGCGTGTACGAGCTGTGCGTTCCGCGGGCCGTGCGGCCGCGCCGGCGCTACGATCGCCGGATCATGACGACGCTCGTCGGACTCCTGCTCGCGCTGCAACAGACACCCGCCCCCGCGTTCGATGCCGCGGACGCGCTGCGCACGCAGCTCGCCGAGCTCGCGGGCGACGCGTACGAGGGCCGCGCGCCCGGCAGCGCCGGCGAGCAGCGCACGGTCGACTACCTGTCGCGCCGCATGCGCGAGATCGGCCTCGCGCCCGCGGGCGCCGACGGCACGTGGGTGCAGTCGGTGCCGCTGATCGGGATCCAGGGCAAGCCGCGGCTCGGTTTCCGCAACGCGCTCGACGAGAGCGACGTGATCGAGCCGCTGCTGCCGCTCGAAGCGGTGCTCTCCAGCCGCATCACGAGCGGCCCCGTCGACGTCGCCGCGAGCGACGTCGTGTTCGTCGGCTACGGCGTCGTCGCGCCCGAGTACGGCTGGGACGACTACAAGGGCGTCGAGTGCCGCGGCAAGACGCTCGTGATGCTCGTCAACGATCCGCCGGTCGAGGACGCGGCGCGGCCGGGCAAGCTCGACGAGTCGATGTTCCGCGGCCGCGCGATGACGTACTACGGCCGCTGGACGTACAAGTACGAGATCGCGAGCGAGAAGGGCGCGGCCGCGTGCCTGATCGTGCACGAGACGGGGCCGGCCGGTTATCCGTACGCGGTCGTGTCGGGCTCGTTCGGCCGCGAGAACTTCGACCTCGACGATCCCAAGGCGCCGCCGCGCGTGCAGGCCGAGGGCTGGCTCTCCGAGCCGTTCGCGCGCAAGCTGCTCGCGCGCGGCGGCATGGACTTCGACGCGCTGAAGAAGGCCGCGGCCAAGCGCACCTTCAATCCGGTCTCGCTCGGCGTGAAGGCGAACATCGGCGTCGTGAACACGGTGCGCCACGTCGCGTCGCGCAACGTCGCGGGCGCGCTGCGGGGAGCGGATCCCAAGCGCGCGGACGAGTGGCTGGTGGCGACCGCGCACTGGGATCACCTCGGGCGCGACGACGCGCTGGCGGGCGACAAGATCTACAACGGCGCGGCGGACAATGCCTCGGGCACGGCGGCGCTGCTCACGCTCGCCGAGGTGCTCGCGCGCGGAGCGCGGCCGGCGCGCTCGGTGCTGTTCGTCGCCGTGACGGCGGAGGAGAAGGGGCTGCTCGGCTCGCGCTGGTACTCCGAGCATCCGCTCGTGCCGCTCGAGAAGACGCTGATGAACCTCAACATCGACGGCGTCAACCTGCTCGGCCGCGCGGCGGACGTCGCGAGCGTCGGCTTCGGCTCGTCGACGCTCGACGAGGTGCTCGTCAAGCACGCGGCCGCGCAGCAGCGCACGGTCGCCGGCGAGAGCGAGCCGGAGAAGGGGACCTTCTACCGCTCCGACCACTTCCACTTCGCGCGCATGGGCGTCCCGGCGCTGTACCTGACCGCGCCGACGCAGTTCCGCGATCGCTCGAGCGAGTGGGGCAAGCAGCAGCGCGACGACTACACGCAGAACCGCTACCACAAGCCCTCCGACGAGGTGCGCGCCGAGTGGGACTACGGCGGCGCGGTCGAGGACGTCGAGCTGCTGCGCGCCGTGCTGCTCGACGTCGGCGCGGCCGAGACGTGGCCGGAGTGGAAGGCCGGCGCGGAATTCAAGGCGCGCCGCGAAGCGATGCTCGGTCGCGCGCCGAAATAGGCCGGGGATGGCTCGACCGCGCTTCTCGATCCTGCTGCCGACGCTGAACGGCGCCGCGGACCTTCGCGAGCTGTTGCCGCGCCTCGCCGCGCAGCGCGTCGCCGGCGCGGCGGCCGACTTCGAGATCGTCGCGATCGACTCGAGCTCGACCGACGACACGGTCGCGCTGCTGCGCGCGGCCGGCGCGCGCGTCGAGACGATCCAGCGCAGCGAGTTCCGCCACGGCGCGACGCGCAACCGCTGCGCCGAGCTCGCGCGCGGCGAGCTGCTCGTGTTCCTGTCGCAGGACGTGCTGCCGGCCGACGAGCACTTCCTCGCCGCGCTCGCGGCCGCGTTCGACGACCCGCGCGTCGCCGGCGCCTACGGCCGCGTGCTGCCGCAGCCGGGCTGCGATCCGCTGACCGCGCGCACGGTGCTCGACCTGCCGGAGGCCGAGGAGCAGCGCAGCGTGCGCGATCTCGACCACGTCGGCGGCGTGTGGCGCCTGTCCGCCGCCGACCGCGCCGAGTGGCTGCGCTTCAACAACGTCGCGAGCTGCGTGCGCGCCGACGTGTTCCGCGCGATCCCGTTCCCGCCGGTCAGCTTCGGCGAGGACTTCGCGTGGGCGTCGCGCGCGCTGACCGCCGGCTGGCGCATCGCGTTCGAACCGCGCGCGGTCGCCTGGCACGCGCACCGCTACACGCCGGCCGCCGCGTACGAGCGCTACCGCGTCGACGCCGCGTTCCACCGCGAGGCGCACGGCTGGCGCGTGCGCCCGACGCTGGCCTCCGCGCTGCGCGGCTTCGTCTACGAGTGCGCCGAAGACGCGCGCGCGTGCGCGCGCGCCGGTCCGGCCGCGCTCGTCACGCAGTTGTGGCGCTCGCCGCTCTTGCGCGCGGCGCAGGTGCTCGGACAGTACGCGGGCAGTCGCAGCGGCGGCGGAACCTCGCTCGAAGCGCGCGCGAGCGCGGCCATCTACTTCTGATCGGCTACTTCTAGTCGGCGCGCGCATCGGGAATACTGACGGTAGTGCCCACCGCCGCCCGCCCGTTGCGCTCGATCTCGGTCCTGATGCCGACCTGGCAGGGCGCGGAATTCCTCGACCGCGTGCTCACGAGCCTGGCGCGCCAGCGCTGCGACGTGCCGTGGGACTTCCTCGCGATCGATTCGGGCTCGACCGACGGCACGCTCGAGATCCTCGCGCGCCACGCGCAGTCGTTCCCGGTGCCGCTGCGCGTCGAGTCGATCGACAAGGTCGAGTTCGACCACGGTGACACGCGCAACCTGCTCGCGAGCCGCTCGCGGGGCGAGCTGCTCGTGTTCCTGACGCAGGACGCGATCCAGATCGGAAGAGC
>SCVU01000274.1 GCA_004296785.1 Planctomycetota bacterium | reverse complement strand
CCGCCTCGGTCAGGTTCTCGACGACCGCATCGCGCGGCAGGTAGCCATCGGCCCACACGGTGAACGTGAAGCGCTGGCGAAGCGCCTCCATTGTCTGCGCGCCACGCGACGCGAAGTGCTCGATGAGTTTGAAATGTCCATGCGGCGCGTAGAAGCGTCCGCGCCATTCGAAGCCGATGCCGGCCGAGCCGCCGCGACCATGCAGTACGATCGACTCGATCGGCGCGTGCGTTGCGGCGTCAGTCACGCGCAGCGCGGCGAGTCGGCGCGCGACGAGAATCGCGGACTCGCTGTCGTCGCCCGGCGCGAAGACCGACGAGAACACCCAGCGCTGCCGCTTCGTCGGGTGGATGCCGACGTTCGTCAGCGTCCAATCGGCTTCGCAGCTCTCCACTTGCACGCGCGGCGCGGCGAACTGCGCGGAGAACGTGCCGTCCGCGCGCGTCTCGACCGTCCACGACTCGAAGATCGCGGGGTCGTAGGTCGAGTCCGGCCCCTGGTCACCGGGCCGAGTTCCGAAGAAGCGCAGCTTGAACGAGCGATGGATCCGCTCGCCGTCTTCACCGACGACGTAGCCCGACAGCGGTCGCATGCGCCACATGCGCACGACGAGCGCGTCGTACGCGATCTCTCTTTCGACGCGCTCACCACCGTCCTCGATGCTGCTGCGAAGCTCCGCGCGGGGCGCCGGCATCTGGCGCGTCTCGTGGCCCGCCGACTCGCAGACGAGGAAGCCGCCGGAGGCGGGCCCGAGGAGATCGAACGCGCCCGTCGCATCTGTCACCGCGCTCGCGCACGCCGCGGTTCCCGGCAGCGGCGGATCGCACACCAGCGCGTCCTCGGCGTCGGCGGCCGCGGCATCGCTGAGCTTGCGCGGGAGCCATGGCCACGAGCCGCGCGCCGAGACGCTGCCGTCAAAGGCCTGCACGATGCGGTCGGGCCAGCGCCGCTTGATCTCCGAGAGGCGCGCACGCCGCGGCGGATACAGCTGCACCAGTGCGCCGGCGATCGGCGCACCCGTCTCGCCGTCGATGACCTTGCCGCGCACCGGCGCCACGGGAGTGAGATCCGCGGCGGCCGGCGCGGGTTCGTCTGCGAGCGCTGCTTTGCGCTCGACGTCGCTCGCGGCGACGAGCGCGTCGTCCGCGCGAACTTCCGCGACGGGCGCGGAGCCCCGCGCAAGCGCGTCGGGCGTTGCCGCCGCGCCGTCGGCGGGCGCCATCGCCTCGCGCGCCCACCACGCGAGCAGCAAAAAGATCATGGCGGCGCCGAGTGCAACGACCTTCTTGCTCATCGCGATTCCTCCGAGGACGACGACTGACGAAACAGTCGCGACGTGCGCCGTGGCCGCGGAGACGACGGCTTGCTCGATCGACGCGAGGCCGCGCGCGGGCTCGACCGCGAGCAGCGCGCGCAGCGCGAAGCCGGCCGGCAGATGCTGCTTCAGCATCTCGATGCCGCGGTGGATCCGGACGCGGATCGCCCCCGGGCTCTCGTCGAGCGCATGCGCGATGTCCGCCGGTTTCATGCCGTGGCGCAGGCGCAACAGCAGCGCGCGGCGGTACGGCTCGGGTAGCTTGTCGATCGCCTGCGCCAACGTGCCGGAGAACTCGGCCGCCTGCGCGCGCTCGAGCGGCGTCTGCTGCGCGTGCTCGACGAACCGATCCAGGTCGAACGTGCGCTGCGACGCGCGACGCAGCTCGCGCGCGCGGTTGGTCAGGATGCCGGCGAGCCACGGCTCGAGCGCGCGCGTGGAGTCGAAGCTCGCGCTGGACTCGATCGCCGTGACGAACGTCGATTGCACGAGGTCCTCCGCCGCCGCGACATCGCCGACGAGGTGGATCGCGAGCGCGAGCAGGCGCGGCGCCGTGCGCTCGAAGATCTCCGCCAGCGCGCGCGTGTCGCCGCGCGAGCGGTAGCGGTCGTACAGGCGTTCGAGCGAGTCCGGCATGGGCGGCTTTCCCCAATGGGCGCGGCCCCGCGAAGTGTTACAGGAACCGGGTGCGTACGCTTCCCGCAAGCCCTGCGCGTCGCCCCTGCGCCGACTGGCCGGGGCGGGCGCACGCTGCTAGCCTCCGAGCCCCCGAACCTCTCCACCGAGACGCCCCATGCTCAAGCTGCTCCAATCCACGCTCGTCGTCGCCATGCTCGCCTGCGGAGCCTTGGCCTTCGCAACCTCCGCCCAGGAAAAGACGCCGCCGACTCCGACGCCCGCGCCGCGTCCCGCGCCCGCCGAAGCGCAGGTGTACAAGGTCGGCTCGACGGTCGACGAAGCGCTCAAGCTCACCGACCTCGACGGCAAGGCGGTGAGCTTCAAGGAGCTGCGCGGCAAGGTCGTGCTGGTCCACTTCTGGTCGATGAACTGCCCGTACGAGGAAGTCGCCGATCCGAAGGTCGTCGCGCTCGAGAAGGCGTGGAAGGACAACAAGGACGTCGTGATCCTCGCGATCAACGCGAACGTCACCGAGATCGGCGCGGCGCGCCCCGCGGCCGGCTATCCCGACCTGAAGAAGCACGCCGAGAAGCGCGGCTTCACGCACCGCATCGCCGCGGACTACGGCAACAAGGCCGCGGACCTGTTCCAGGCCAAGTCGACGCCGCACTGCTTCGTGCTCGATCGCAAGGGCGTCATCGTCTACGCCGGCGGCCTCGACGACGATCCGAAGGGCAGCAAGGGCGCCGAGACCAAGCAGTACGCGCGCGACGCCGTCGAAGCGACCGTGGCCAACAAGGCGGTCGAGATCAAGGAAAGCAAGTCGTACGGCTGCAGCATCAAGCGCGTCACGCCCGAGCGTTGAGCCTCGCGACGCGAATTGGTGTCGGGATGCTCTCCGCGCTGGCGCTGGCCGGCTGCGGAGAGCACAGCGCCGCACCCGCCGTCCAGGACGTGCGGGTCGCGGATCTGCAGGGACTCGAGCAGGCGCTCGCCGCCAAGCGCGGCCAAGCGCTGCTCGTGAACTTCTGGGCGACGTGGTGCCCGCCGTGCGTCGCCGAACTGCCGGACCTCGTCGACACGGCGCGCGAGTACGAGCCGCGCGGGCTGCACGTGCTCGGCGTCAGCTTTGACCTGATGGTGCCGAAGATCACGGCCGATGCGGGCCGCGAGCTCGTGTCGAAGCACCTGGAACGGCGCAAGCTCGCGTTCCCGTCGCTCGTCTACGACGGGCCCGACTACGACGCGATCAACGCGCGCTTCGAGTTGCCGGGTTTCATTCCGGTCACGCTGGCGATCGACCGCAGCGGCAACATCGTCGACCGCGAAGAGGGGCCGTGCACGCGCGAGCGGTTCGCGGAGCTGGCGCGCAAGGCGCTCGGGATCTGAGAGACGCGCGCGGCGCGGGCGTCGTAGCGCCTCAGCGCGATTTGCCGCGGCGGCTGCGCGTGGGCCCGCGCTCACGCTCCCACCACGCGGCGACGTTCGGCTCGAGCGGCAGGCCGAGCTCCTCGAGCATCTCGATCGCCCGCTCGTGCAGCGCGCGCGCGGCCTTGCGGATCAGCCGCAACCCACCGGCGCGGTCCTTCCGCACGCCTTCGCCGTG
>SCVU01000037.1 GCA_004296785.1 Planctomycetota bacterium | reverse complement strand
ATGCGCGCGCCGCAGCGCGCCGATGAGCGCGAGCACGCGGTTGAAGCCGCCGAGCTCGACGCCGGCGCGGAAGCGCACCGTGCGCGCGCCGAACGCGGCCGGGAACAGCTCGAGGTCGGGGACGGCGCAGTTGTGCACGGCGCGCCGGCCGACGAGCGGCGGGAACTCGAGCACGGCGCGGTCGCCGAACCCGCGCCGCACCTGCCACGCGCCGTCGATCCACACGCGCTGCGCGGCGCCGAGCTGTCCGAGCACCGCGCCGACCGTCGCGGCGCCGCGCGGGTTCTGGTTGCCCGGCGACAGCGCGATCTCGAGCGCGTCGAGCGCCGCGAAGTCGCGCGCGACCTCGGTCGCCAGCGCGTGCGTGACCGTCGGCACCGAGCTCGCGCCGCTGCCGGCGAACACGCCGCGCGCGCGCGCGGCGGCGTCGAGCGCGCCGATGCCGGTGACGAACTCGCGTGCGTCGGCGAGGTCGAGGTAGTGCACGCCGGCCGCGATGCACGCGCGCGCGACCGCGTAGTCGCGGCCCTGGAACGGGCCGGCCGTGTGCACGACGAGCGCCGACTCGCGGATCGCGCGCTCGAGCGCGCGCGCGTCGCCGAGCTCGAGCGCAAGGAACTGTGCGCCGGCCTCGGCAGCGCGGCGCGCGCCCTGCGCGGCGTCGCGACCGGTCACTCGCACCGCGAGCGTGCGATCGGCGGCGAGCGCGCGCGCGATGCGGCCGCCGAAGATGCCGGTGCCGCCGAGGACCGTGACGACGCTCACGCCAGCCGCCCGGCCGCGGCGAGGCGCTGGTACGCGGCGCGGCGGAACTCGAAGAAGCGCCGCAGCGTCCGCGCCGCGACCCACCGCTCGGCCAGGCGCCCGCCGAGTCGCAGCGGCAGCTCGAACGACACGCGGTCGACGATCCGCGTCGCGGCGCCGAGCTCCTCGAACTCGTGCACGTGCTCGAAGCGCCGGAACGGGCCGCTGACCTGGCGCTCGCCGAAGCGCGCGGGCGGCTCGAGCACGAAGTGCTCGAAGCACATCTCGTGGCGCAGGAACGCGACGCGCTGCGCGACGCGCACGCGCGAGCCCGGCCGGATGTGACCCGCGTGCTCGAGCATCTCGAAGCCGCGCCAGCCCTCGAGCAAGAGCGCCAAGTTCGCCGGCGTCGAGTGGAACGCGAACAGCGCGTCGCGCGGCACCGGGACCGACTGTTCGAAGCGGAGCTCCACGGCGCGACCAGTGTCCCCGCGCGCCGCGGCGGAATCCAACGGCGCGCCGCGCGGGCCGCTCAGCGCTTCGCCTGCTGCTCCTCGGACAGCGGCGTCTTCGCGCGCACGTACTGCACGACGCGCCGCGACACGAACTCGCCGTAGCGCGAGGTCAACAGCACGCCGAGATCGGCGGTGCGCTGCGCGATCCGCTCGTCGAGCGCCTGGCGCGCCGCGCTGCCGCGCGCCGGCCACACGCCGCGCGGGCACGCGCCGAGCGTCAGGTCGAAACAGTCGCGCCGCCACAGCACGAGATCGTCGGCGAGCACCGCGGTCTCGACGCCGTGCGTGCGCGCGAGGCTGCCCGCCATGTTGCGCACGCGCTGCGCCTCGGTCTCGAACTCGCGCTCGGCGAGCACCGCGTCGACGACCGCGGCGATCGCCTCGCGGTGCTCGGCGACGAGGTCGTCGTCGAGCGGCGCGCGCAGGGCGGTCGCGCTCGGGGCCTCGACGCGCCGCGACTCGAGTGCGTCGATCCGCTCGCGTAGCGCGTCGAACGTGCGCTCGAGCTCGGTCAGGCGAGCGTCGAGAGCCTCGCGCGACGCGGCGGAGTTCGACGGAGCCGGCGGCGTTGCCGAAGCCGACCGCGCCGGCGCGTCGGCGACCTCGGAAGCGTCGACTTCCGGAGCCTCGCCATCGTGCGCGCTCGGCGCTCGCGTGCCGAGGAACACGGCGACGGCGAGGATCCCGAGCACGATCGCGGCGAACACGCCCAGCACGACGGCGCGCATGCGGCCAGGGTAGCCGCGCGGCGCGGCGGGCGGGGGCGGCGCGCGCGATGTTGCATGCGCGTGACAGAGCCGGATGGGGCGCGCGAGGACGCGCGCCCGACTTCGCATGCGATCGGGCGCGCGGACGCGCACGATCGCATGCGAAGTGCAGGTCGAGCAGCGCGAGGACCTTCGACGGGCGCGCGGGCTCGACACGCCGGCGGGGGAGGAGCGAGAGCCGAGAGACACGTCGAGCGGTGCCTTCCGCTCTCGAACTGAGATCGCGGATGCGGGCACGCCGCGATCGAGGCGGACTCAATTCACGCCAACTCGCCGGAGTCGACGCGGGCTCCGTACCGCAGGCTCCGCACCACCAACGCCCCCGTACCCGGCGAGTTCCCCCTCGACGCCCTCTTCGATTTCGACGCGCGCTCCACTCGAACTCCGCGGATCGGAGGGGCGCGTCCGCGCGCCCCTCTGATCCGCGGAGTCACGCGGCCGTCCTCGGCCGCGTCAGTCGCGCGCTCCGCGCGCGACCTTGCACCTTCTCAAATCGCAGTACCATCCCCACTCCCCGCACCCGTGCCCACCCCGCCCTCACCACCCACCTCCTGCACGCTCGCGCTGCCCGACTGGGCCGCCGAACTCGCCCGCACCGTCACCCACCTCGGCCCGACCACCGCCGACCGCATGCAATTCGCGATCGACCTCGCGCGGCAGAACGTCGAGCGCGGCAGCGGCGGGCCGTTCGGCGCGCTGGTGGTCGAGCGCGACACCGGCCGCGTGGTCGCGCTCGGCGTCAACCGCGTCGTCGCGAGTTCGCTCGCCGTCGCGCACGCCGAGATCGTCGCGCTCGCGCTCGCCGACGAATCCGCCCGACTGCGCGATCCACGCGCTCCACGCGCACCGCTGCAGCTCGTCTCCAGCGTCGAGCCGTGCATGATGTGCCTCGGCGCGGTGCTGTGGTCGGGCGTCGCCTCGCTCGTGTTCGGCGCGCTCGACGAGGACGCGCGCGCGATCGGCTTCGACGAGGGCTGCAAGCCGCGCGAGTGGCGGCGCGAGCTCGAGCAGCGCGGCATCGAGGTGCAGGCCGGCGTCCAGCGCGAGGCCGCGCGCGACGTGCTCGGTCTTTATGAACGCCTCGGCGGCGCGCTCTACAACCGCGGTCAGCGACCCGCCTGAATCGCTCGCGGGGCTCGGCGCGCGCGCGTCGCGCTCCAGCCACGCTCGGTCCGGTCTTCGGACCGACCCCGCTCAAGAATCGCCGGCGCGGCGGACGACAGGCCCCGGTCCCCGATGCCGTTCGAGCCCCTCTCCGGACGCGCCGCGCTCGCGTGCGCCGCGCTGTCGATTGCGTGCGCCGCATTCGGTTTCCACCGCTTGCTGCAGTACGAATCGCGCGCCGGCGCCGCCGGAGCGCCGTCCGCATCGCGACCGAGCTGCGCACAGCTGCCTGCGTCAGCCGCTTGCACGGAGCT
>SCVU01000273.1 GCA_004296785.1 Planctomycetota bacterium | reverse complement strand
GTCCAGCGCGTCGCCGCCGATCACTGGCGGTTCGCGTGGAACCACCCGACGTGCTACGTCGACGGCGAGCCGGCCGCCGGTGGAACCTCCCACTCGAAGAGTGCGCGCGACGTATCGGTTGCGACCGCGCTGATCTTCTGCGGCCGGCCGCCGTCGACGTAGCACGTCGGGTGGTTCCACGCGAACCGCCAGTGATCGGCGGCGACGCGCTGGACGGCGGGTGAGTCCGCGTAGAGATCTTGCCAGTGGTTGTCTTCGCAGTTCCCGCACCAGCTTGGCGACGTCGTGTCATCGCGCACGCTGAGCTGGAAGAGCTCCGGCGCCGGTCCGCCGCCCTTGCGCTGCGTGCGCACGTCGATCCAGGTCACCGGTGCGAGGCGCACGTCCTCCGAGGCGTCGGTGCGCAGCGAGAGCGGCGCGTAGCCGTGCGCCTCGAAGACCAAGCGCCGCGACACGCCTTTCGCGAGCCCTTCGACGCGGATCCAGCCGCGCTTGTCCGCCGCGAGCGAAGTGCGGAAGAACGCCCACGGCGCGTCGCCGGTGCCGAGGCCGAAACGGTCGTAGTCACCGGGCAGGCGCGCGCTCGCGCCGACGAGCGGTTCGCCGAGTGGCCCCGTCAGCCGGAGCACGCGCACGTCCTCGTCGAGCAGCACGAAGTCGACCGCGTTCGGCTGCGCGCCATCGAGCCGCACGTCCTCGCGCACGCGGTCGGCGCGACCGGCGGCGCGCACGCCGAGCGTCACGCGCCCGGGTGGGAGTTCGCGACACGCATAGCGGCCGTCGGCATCCGTCGTCGCGAGCGGCGCCATGCCGGCGAAGTCGCCGTACGGCACAGCGCGCGGACCGAGCACCGCGAAGACGTCCGCCCCGGCGATCGGCGCGCCGCGCTCGTCGACGACGCGGCCGGCGAGCGCGACCGGCGGGTACACGACGACGTCGCCGAGCTCGGCGGGCAACGCGTACGCGCTGAAGCGCAGCTCGACGTGCGATCGCGCGAGCGCGGGAGCATCGACGAGCAGGAACAGCGGATGCTCGGACTCGCCGTGAGCGCCGCCCGGCTTCACGCCGAGCTCGAACCGGCCATCGACTCCACTCGAGCCCGAGCTGACGGCGCGCGATCGGTCCGGCGCACGCTCGCGCAGTTCCAGTGCGGCGTCGGCGAGCGGACGACCGGCGACGTCGACGATCCGACCCGTGATCTGCGTCGCCGGCGGCCAATCGCGGTTGCGATCGAAGAGCACGTAGCTCGCGCCCGCGGAACGCGGCACGGGCGAGCGCGTCGACTCCTCTCCTGGCTGCTGCGCGAGGCAAGCAGCGAGCAGGACCGCGAGCACGGGCGTGACCATCTCCGCAAACGAGTCTACCGCGCCTCCAGCAACCCCTCGACCCGCGGTCGCAGCGCCCGCGCGACCAGCGCGTGGCCGGGCCCGTTGAGGTGCCAGTCGAGCGCGTAGTAGCACGGCTCGGCCTCCGCGCGCAGCGCACCGCGCAGGTCGAGCGTCGCGACGCCGAGCTCCGCCAGCTCGTCCAGCCACGCCGCCGCGAGCCGCTCGCTGACCTCGACCGCCGCGCGCGAAAGATCGAAGCTCGCGCGCAACTCCTCCTCGGCCGCCGCGAACGCGCGCGGCTGGCCGACCGGCGGCGGCGGCAGGTACGCGCACAACAGCTTCGCGCCCGCGCGCGCCGCGACCTCGCGCAAGTCGTGCGCGACGCCGCGCATCAGCTCCGCCGCGCGCGCCTCCTCCTCCGCGTCGCCCGCGAAGTACAGCACCTGCGCGAAGTGCTGCGCGAGCGCACCGTGCTGCCGCGGCGCGAGCCCGAGCGCATCGCGATCCCAGCGCCGGCGCGTCGCCGCGCGCGGCGGCCGCCGCTCGTGGAAGCGCCACAGCGGCATGCACTCCATGAAATCGTTGCCGCCGTA
>SCVU01000036.1 GCA_004296785.1 Planctomycetota bacterium | reverse complement strand
CACGAGCCTGCGCGAGGCGCTTGTGATCTCGTCGCGCACGCCGGGGCGGCCCGGTTGCGCGATCGTCGTCGACCGCGACGGCCGCATGGCCGGGATCTTCACCGACGGCGACCTGCGCCGCGTGCTGCAGCGCGGCGGCGCGCCGCCGCTCGACGCGCCGATCGACGAGGTGATGGCGCGCGAGCCGAAGCACGCGCGGCTGCAGATGCTCGTCGACGAAGCGGTGCGCATCCTGCGCCAGCACCGCATCGACCAGTTGCCGGTGCTCGACGACGCCGGTCGCCCCGTCGGACTGATCGACATCCAGGACGCACTCGACGTGCGCGTCTAGCGCGGGACTCGAGATGCGCGCGGACTCCCGACCCGGCTCCGACGACGCCGCCTACGCACGAGCGCGACTGCTCGCGCTGGACGTCGACGGCACGCTCACCGACGGACGCATCCTGTACTCCGTGGCCGGCGACACGCTCGCGTTCGACGTGCGCGACGGCCTCGCGATCGAGTGGCTCGCCGCCGCCGGCGTGACGGTCGCGTGGATCAGCGGACGCGCGTCGAACGCGACGCTCGAGCGCGCGAAGAAGCTGCACGTGCCGGAGATCTTCGTCGGCGTCGCCGACAAGCACGCCTGCCTGCTCGAGCTGCAGCAGCGCCGCGGCATCGAGCGCGCCGACACGCTCGCGATGGGCGACGACCTGCCCGACCTCGCGCTCGTGCCGCGCGCCGCCGCGCTCGTCGCGCCGAGCGATGCGCGACCCGAGGTGCTCGCCGCCGCGGACTGGGTCACACAGGCCGCGGGCGGGCGCGGCGCGGTGCGCGAGCTCGCGGAGCGCATGCTGCGCGCGCGCGGCGCGTGGCCGGCGCTGCTCGCGCGCTACGCGGCCGGGACGCGGCCATGAAGCGGCTCGTGTGGTTCGCCGCGCTGTTCATGGCCGGCCTGGGCGTGCTGTTGTGGTTCGAGCTGCGCCGCTCGCGCGGCCCCGGCAAGACCGCGGCGCACACGTCGGAGTCCGCGAGCGAGTTCGTGCCGCCGATCGACGTGCCGAGCGGGCCGAGCGGCAACTTCGAGACGGACGTGTTCGACGATCGCGATCCCGCGGTGCGGCGCAAGCGCTGGACCGTGAAGTTCGAGGCGCTGTCGTACGACGCCGCGGACAGCGCGTTCCGCGCGGGACGCACGCACCTGCTCGGCTTCGGCGACGCGGGCAGCGAGCCGATCGCCGAACTCGTCGCGCAGAGCTCGCGCATCCCGTCCACGGTCGGCGCGCGCCCGGGCATGTACGAGCTCGGCAAGCAGGTCGTGCTGCGCGACGTCGACGCGCGCCTGGAGAACGCCGGCGTGCTGGGCGCGCTGCACCTCGTCGCGGCCGAGCTCGAGGGCAAGCTCGACGAGCAGGAGTTCTGGAGCAAAGGCACCGCGCGCATCGACGGCGACGGCCTGTCGTGCAACGGCACGGGACCGCACGTGTGGTTGGCGGATTCGCGGCTGACGTTCGCGTCGCGCGCGAGCATCGAGCTCAGCGCCGGTCCGGATCACAAGATCGTGCTGACCTGCGACGGCCCGCTCGAGGTCTCCGCCGCGCCGCCGGAGCAGGGCGGTCTGCTCACGGTGCGCGCGCGCGACGGCGCGCGGCTGACCTCGAACACGCGCAAGCCCGGGCAGGAATCGATCGTGCTCGAAGGCGACCTGTTGACTGTGCTCGCGGTGCCGCGGCCCGACGGTTCGCTCGCGCTGCAGCAACTGCTCGCCGAGGGCAAGACCGCGGTGTCGCGCGGCGGCTGGCGCGCGGACGGCGAGCGCGCGACGGTCGTGCTCGGCAGCGACGGGCTGCCGCGCTCGCTGCGCATCGAGGGCTCGCCGACCGCGCGGCTGCCGCTGTCGGATCCGCGCCTGGGCGAGAAGCCGGTCGACGCGACGTGGTCGGGCACCGGGCCGCTGGAGGCGGTGGCGCTCGAGCCGCTCGAGCTCGTGATGAACGGACCGACGCGCGTCGACGTGCTCGGTCGCTCGCTGTCCGCGCAACGCGAGATCCGCGCGTCGATGCCGGCCAAGCCCGGCGATCCGCGGCGCCTGCGCGCCGACGGCGCGGTCGTGCTCGAGTCGGACGGCTGGTCGCTCGAGGCGCCGAGCCTCGACACCGCGATCCGCGAGCTCGAGCGCGGCGTGTTCGAACTCGACGCGCGCACCGACGGCGCGACGCTGCTGCGCCCGCTCGGCGAAGAGCCGCCGACGCGTTGGATGCGCGCGGAGGGCGGCGCGCAGCTCGTCGCGAGCGAGCGCGGCTGGACGCTGCCGCTCGCGCGCAGCGTGCGCATGCACTGGGAGGACGTGCCGTCGTTCGACGCGCAGGCGACCGAGATCCGCGACTTCGATCCGCGCGGTCCGTCGTTCCGCGCCGACGGCTCGTTCCTGCTGACGAGCGGCGAGACGACGGCGACCGGCACGCGCGCGGTCGTGCGCGACGCGACGCACGCGACGGTCGAGGGCAGTCCCGACGCGCCCGCGGTGCTCGAGCGACCCGGCGAACGCATCAGCGCGCAGTTCGTCGAGCGCGACGGCGACGTGCTGCGCGCGCGCGGCGAGATCGACGCGCTGGCGGAATCCGACGGCGCCCGCCGCACGGTGCTCGCCGACTCGCTCGAGGTGCGCCACGCAGAAGGCCGCAACGCCGACGGCTCGACGTGGCGCAGCGTCGACCTCGACAGCCGCGGCTCGGTGCGCGCGTCGCTCGTCGACGAGCGCGGCAGCGCGGACATCGTGTGCTCGTCGCTGCTCGCGCACGCGGTCGTGACGACCGGGCCGAGCGGTCCGGATCGCTCGCTCGACCACCGCACGACGACGTTCGAGGCGAGCGGCGTCGTGCAGAGCCGCTTCACGTTCGGACCCGACACGTGGGAGCTGTCGTGCGGTCGCGTCACAGGAACCGGCGCGTCGAGCGGCGCGGTCGGCAAGCTCGACGACCCGCTCGTGCGCGCCGCGGCGCTGCGCGACACGCGCGTCGACGCGTACGACGGCGTCGCGTTCGCGCGCCTGGGCGCCGCGCCGCTGCGCGGGCGCGCGGGTCACGTCGCGATCGTCGGCGCCGAGTCCGCAGTGCTCGAACCGGATCCGGGCGAGCTGATCCATGCCGAGGGCTTGCTCCAGTCGTCGACGCCGCGCGTGTTCAAGGTCGAGGCGCGCGCGCTGACGCTGGACGGCAAGCGCTGGAGCGCGTCGCACCCGCAGATGTGGATCTCGGCGCTCGCGCCGGGCGGCGGCTTCGCGGTCGATCCCGCGAGCCCGGACCTCTTGCGGCTGCGCGCCGACGACATCGTCTACGACGCGCCGCTGGTCGAGCTCAGCGGCGCCGCCGAAGTGCACGGCACGACGACGCGCGGCGAACCGTTCGACGTCACGGCCGGCAGCCTGCGCTTCGCGCTCGCCGACACGCCGGACGCGCTGGCGCGGCGGATCCAGGGACTCGCGGCGAAGGGCGGCTTCGCGCTGCACTTCGGCGAGATCCTCGCGGCGAGCGGAGAGGAGCTCGAGCTGCGCCGCGGGCCGGGCGCGCTGCGCATGACCGGCGATCCGGTGCGCCTGCGCTGGCACGGCGTCGAGTTCGCGTCGCCGTGGATCGAGCTCGATCTCGTGCTGCGCGCGCTGCGCACCGGCAAGTTCACCTCGCAGCTCGTCGTGCCGGCGGCGGAGCGGCGGCCATGAGCGGCGCGTTCACCGGAGTTCGCGCCTGGCTGTGCGCGTGCGCGCTCGGCGCGCTCGCGCCGCTGTTCGCGCAGGATTCGGCGCCCGCGAGCCAGCCCGCCGCGGCGCCAGACAGCCGCCCCACCGCGGCGCGCCCGCTGTGGCGCGAGGCCTGGCAACTGGAGGGCGGCGCGTGCGAGACGCTCTTCGAAGCCGACTCGACGCTGCTCGTCGTGCCGATGCCGGTGCTGAAGCTCGGCAAGCGCGAGGTGCGCGCGACTTGGGCGGTGTTCTGGCTGGATCGCGACGAGCTTTCGCGCCTGTCGCCGACCGAAGCGCCGGACGGCACGTTCACTCTGCCGCCGCCGTCGCAGCGCAAGGCCGCGCAAGGACGACCGAACACGCTGTTCGAGGGCATGAAGTCGAACCCGCTCGCGAATCTCGCGCGCGAGGCGTACCTCGAGGGCCCGATCGAGTACTTCGACGAAGGCCAGCTCGTCGGAACGGCCAGCGCGCTGTACATCGACCTCGTCGACGGCCACGGCTGGATCGCCGACGCCGCGATGCAGATGCGCCAGCGCGTGTTCGGTCGCCGCTACGACCTGCGCGCGCGCGCGAAGTGGCTGCGCCACTCGGCCGACGGCACGCTGCGCGCGAGCGACGCGGTGGTGACGACGTGCGACTTCGAGGAGCCGCACCTGTACATCACGAGCAAGGACCTGCGGATCAAGCCGAACCCGGAGTCGCGCGACGCGCCGTGGCGCCTCGATCTGCGGCAGAACCGCATCACGTTCTACGGCTGGCTGACGCTGCCGCTGCCGCGCTACACGACTTCGCTCGACGAGGACTATCGACCGACGCTCGACTCGCTGCGCTTCGGCAACAGCGGGCGCTTCGGTTTCTCGCTCGGACTGAAGTTCAACATCCCGGTCGGCCGCGTCGGCCGCACGCTCAACCGCGTGCTGCGCGGCGATCCGAAGCAGGCGAAGGCGAACTCGAGCCTGTCGGTCGCGCTGCACGGTTCGCGCGGCTTGTTGCTCGATGCGGGCCTCGAGCTCGAGTCGCCGAAGCGCTACTGGATCGACATGTACCTCGGCGCCGTGCCGGACAGCGGCGACGACCGGGGCCTGATCGAGGTTCCCGAGGAGGATCGCGACCTCTTGCGCCTGTGGTTCCGCGCGCGCGGCCGCTACTTGCTCGACGAGAAGCAGTGGCTCGACGTCGCGCTTTCCAAGCAGAGCGACGCCGGCGTGCAGTCGGAGTTCTGGGAGAGCGACTTCCTGCGCTACGAACGCCGCGACAACTACGTGCACTGGCGTCGCGCGCGTGAGGAGTCGTACCTCGCGAGCAGCGTCAAGTGGCGCCTCGACGACTTCCGCACCGACATCGAAGAGCTGCCGTCGATCACGTGGTACCAGGGCCGCAAGGACGTGCTCACGCTCGGCAGCTCCGAGCTCACCTGGTCCGGCAACGCGACCGCCGCGTACCTGCGGCGCAAGGAGGGCGAGCTCGGCTTCGCGAGTCCGTTCGAGCTGCCGTCGGTGTTCCCCGACGGCTTCGGCGATCGCGACGTGCTGCGCGCCGATGCGACGCAGCGCCTCGAGCTGCCGATCGCGACCGGCGCCGCCGGCCTGCGCTGGACGCCGTTCGTCGAGGCGCGCGGCACCGCGTGGAGCGAGGACACGACGGAAGAGGACGCGCCGACGCGCGGCGGACTGTTCGCCGGCATGCGCTTGTCGACGAGCTTCTACAAGTCGCTCGCGGGCGGCGGGCTCGCGCAGTTCGCGCCGCGCGTCGAGGTGCGCGGCGATCTCGCGACCGAGGAGAGCGGCGGCGCGCCGGTGCAGTTCGACCAGGTCGAGGATTCGATCGAGGGCCGCTTCGTCGAAGCGGGCTTCTACTCGCGCTTCCCGTTCGAGCGGATCAAGACCACGTTCGACCTCGACGCGCGCGTCACGCACGCGGCGGACGTCGCGAGCGGCGTCGACGACGGCTGGCAGCCGCTCGGCATCTACGCCGGCCTCTCGACCGAGATCGGCGGCATCCCGGTCGGCGTGATCCACGACGGGCGCTATGGCTTGTCGCCCGCGGAAACGGCGTACACGCTGACGAGCATCGGCCTCGGCATCGAGGACAAGTGGGGCATCGAGGCGTCGCACCGCTACGGCCGCGACCTCTTCGGCGCGAAGCTCTACGAGGCCGCGACGATCGCCGCGCGCTACCGCTGGACGCCGAAGTGGGAGTTCGAAGCGCGCCAGACGTTCTCGCTGTCGGGCGAAGGCACGCTGAACACGAAGGGCATCCTGCGCCGCTACGGACACGACATGGTGTTCCAGATCGAGGCGGGCGCGCGCTCGGGCGAAGGCGGCGGGACGCTCAGCTTCTCGTTCCGGCCGCGCGTGAACTGGGACCCGTCGGACATCGGCCTGCTCGACCCGTGGGACGCCTGAGCGGCGGCCGCCCGACGCGCACTTTCGCCGTTTTCGTCCAGGACCGGCGCGGCTCCGCGACAATCACGCGTCGATGGACGAGCCCGACCTCTCGCGCTGGATCGCGGCGTTCCGCGGCCCGCTGATCGGCCTGCTCGCGTCCTGGCGCGGCAACTGGCGCGACGCGGAGGAGCTCGCGGCGGACGTGTTCGCGGAGGCGTGGCTGTCGCGCGCGCGCTTCGACGGCGACGCGGCGGACATCGAGCGCGCCGGTGCGTGGCTGCGCGGCATCGCGTTCCGCGTGCAGGCCGCGGCGGCGCGACGCGAAGAGCGGCGCGCGGCGGCCTCGCTCGACGGCGTGGAGGTCGCACAACCCGAGGCGGAGGTCGACGAGCGGCGCGAGCTGCTCGATGCGGCGTTCGCCAAGCTCGCCGCGCCGCAGCAGTCGATCCTGCGGATGTTCTATCTCGAGGAGACCAGCGCGCGCGAAGTCGCGGCGCTGCTCGACATCACGACCAAGGCGGCGGAGGAACGGCTGCGCGCCGCGCGCAACGAGCTGCGCGAGCTCGTGCAGCGCGAAGCGCGCCAGCGTGAGCGCGGGCACAGCGCGCAAGGAGCCCGGGCATGAGCGAACCATCCGAACCCGACCTGCAGCTCGAGACCGAGCTGCGCCAGAAGCTCGCGCCGCACCGGCCCGACCCCGAGGCGTTCGAGCGCCGCGTGCGCGAGAGGATCCGCGAGCGCGAAAACCAGCCGCGCGTCGAGACGCGCGAACCGTCGCGCTTCGTGCGCTGGGCCGCGGCGGTGTTGCCGCCCGACATCGGCCTCGCGCTGCTCGCGAAGCAGGGCGGCTTCCTGTCGACGCTCGCGCTGCCGGTGCTCGTCGTCGCCTCGGGCTTCGGCGCGTTCATCGCCGGCAAGCGCTCGATTGAGAAGTCGGCGCGCGAATCCGCGCCGCCGACGGCGCCTGAGCCGAACCGGTGGAAGATGGCGAAGGCGCGCTCGCTGCAGCGCGAATCGCTGATCCACGTGCTGCTGCAGTTCGGCGTGCTGCTCGTGATCGCCGCGCCGCTCTTGTTCGGCGGAGCGCGCGCGTTCGACATCGTCGCGCTGCTGCTCGCGGCTTCGATGGGGTTGCTCGCATTCGAGGTGCGCTGGCTCGCGCGGGCCGGACTGATGCGCCGCGGAAGCGTCGCGCGGATGTGCAGCGGTCTGTTGTGCTCCGTCTACAACATGTGCTTCCTGTGGGGGAGCGCGTTCGGCCTCGTCGACCCTTCGTCGAACGTCGGGCCGTGCTGGAGCGCGGGACTGATGCTGGCCGCGATCACGCTGTGCGCGCTTGCGATGTGGCACGAGCGCGCCGCTTCGCGGTGGAACACGGGCCTGACCATCGGCTGGTGCCTGTGCGTGTTCCTCGCGCTGACGCCGGCGCTCTCGCCGAGCAGTCCCGGCTATCTGCGCCGCTACATCCGCGACTTCGCGGCCGACACGCGCACACTGCAGGGTTGGCGCGAGCTCGGATTCGCCGGCGAAGCGCTGCGCGCGGCCGGCGAGGACCTGCCCCACCTCGCGCACGTGCGCACGGCCGTCGATCGTGCGATCGAGTCGGGCGACGCGGCGCACCCGGGGATCTGGACCGCGGCCGCGCGCCTCGGACTGATCGACGACGCGCACTGGGCGCAGCTCGCGCAGCGCAAGGGCGAGCGCTACAAGCTCGACCAGATCCTGGCGCTCGACGGCCCGCTGCGGTTGCTCGATTACGACGAGTACCAGCTCCACATGCTGCTCGCGACGCGCGAGCTCGACGCCGCGCAGCGCGAGCACCTCGCGCGACGCGTCGCGGCCGCCTGGCCGCGCACGCCCGCGCACGGCCGCCTCGAAACGGCGGACATGTGCGTACGGCTGTGGTCGCTGCTGTGCCGGAGCGACCAGATCGAGGCGCATGGTCCGGAGGCGCGCGCGCTGCTCGACGAGCACTGGATCTCGGGCGAGGAGCGCAAGCTGTTCGCGAAGATCGGCGGCTTCACCTCGGACCCCGCGAAGTTCCGCACGTCGTTCGACGACACGACGTACGCGGCCGTCGATCTGATCGCGCACGTCGGCCGCTCGAACGGCGTCGACCCCTTCCTCCTGCGCGGCCACGCGCGCTCGCAGGCCGAGCGCTTCTCGCTGTGGATCGCGTCGATCTCGCAGTTGCAGGTCAGCAGCCACGCCGCGTGGCTGCGGCTCGAGCGCGAGATCGGGCTGCCGCAGCGCTCGTGGCTCGAGCGCGTGCTGGCGGAGCGCGTGCTGCTGGCGACCCTGCTCACGCTGCTGTTGTGCGTCGTCGCGCTGCGCGCCGCGCCGTCGCGCGCCGAGCTCGTGCGCCGCGGCCTGGCCTGAGCGGCGTTCGTCTATACTCGGCCCTCCGCGCATGCTGGCCCTGTTCGACAACCTGAGCTTCGGCGAAGTGCTCATCGGCGGTCTGATCGCCGTCGTGCTGTTCGGCAAGAACCTGCCTCAGGCGGCCGCGAAGGCCGCGGTGCAGTTGCAGCGCCTGCGCCGCCAGATGGGCGACCTGCGCAAGGACATGGGCATCGACGAGCAGATCCGCGAGGCCGAGCGCGAGATGCGCGCGGCGATGGCGGAGGCCGAGCGCCAGGCCTTCGCGGCCGAGCGCGCGGCGCGCGAGACCGAGCAGGAGCTGCGCCAGGGACTCGCGGCGCCCGCACTCGCGGCGCCCGCGGAGACGAGCGCGGCGCACAGCACGACGCAGGCTCCGACCGAGACGACGCCGGCGACTCCGACGACGCTCGCAGATTCCCCCGCCGCTGCTCCTCCGACCGAGCCGCGCACCGCGAGCTTCGGTTGACGCGCGGCGCGCGCCGCGCGACCGGCGACTACGCCGCGTCCTTCTTCTTCTGGTTCTGCTGTTGGATCTGCTGATCCGCGTCGTCGAACAGCGAGCTCCACGCGCCGTCCGGCTCCGGACCCGCGATCGCGCCCGCGCCCGCTTGCGGCAGCGGATCGGCCATCTCGAGCTGCGACGGCGCGGCCGGCTTCTTCGATCCGGTCCCCTTCGGCGCGTTCGGGTTCGCCTTCGCCGCCGCACCCGCATCGCCGCCGCCGAGCACCGTGTAGAGCCAGTTGCGATTCGCGGCGACGCTGCCGACGAGCGGCACGATCGTCGCCTTCGCGTGGTGGCCGAGGCTCGCGAGCACGTCGGCCGACACCATCCCGGGCATGCTCACCGACAAGCGGATGCCGACGCGGTCGAGCGGCACGATGCAGTGGCGGTGCAGGAACTCGTGATCGAGTCCCTTCGCGACGTCCTTCGCCGGCTCGTACACGTCGACCGGCAGGAACGGCAGCGTGAACGTCTCCGACACGATGCGCGCGAGCTCCCAGTCCGCGACGAGGTTCGCCTGCACGAGCAGCTCGGTGTAGAGCTCGCCCGACTTCGCGCACTGCTGCAGGATCTGCTGGCTCGTCGCGGCGTCGACGAGCCCGCGGTCCGCGAGCGCTTCGGCGAGCCGGGTGTATTCGAGCCTCTGGACGACCTTCATCGGGGGACGGGCGGTGGCGAAAACCACCGATTCCCCGGCGAGATCGGCCGATCGCGCGGCCGCGCTTGAGCGAAACGGCGGACGCGTACCGAGCCCGCCTCGATTCCGCCGACTTGGAAGCACTGAGCCCGCCTCGACTCCAGAGATCGGAAGAGC
>SCVU01000272.1 GCA_004296785.1 Planctomycetota bacterium | reverse complement strand
CCGATCTAGCACCACGGAACGATCGCCGGGGCGCGCGCGGACGGGTGCGCCGGCGAGCAAGCAGCCGCCGCCGCCGGCGTGGAGCTCGTGCAACTCGCCGAGTTCGAGGTCGTCGATCTCGAAGCCGCCCGCCGTGTCGGTCATCGCGACGCGCAGCTCGGGGTCGGAGAGCAGCGACTCGAGGTCGCGCCCGAACGCCGTCTGACTGCGGTCGACCGGCACCGCGAGAACCTGGCAGCCGGGCGGCGGCGGCGCGCCTCCGACGAGAGTGACGCGGCCGCGAATCGTCCCCGCGTCCGCGAGGCGGAGCTCGACCTCGGACGGCGCTTCGCCGTTCCAACAGACTCGGGCCGCCGCACGGCCCGGCGCGCGTGCCGCGAACGCTCCCCACGGTGCGAACTCCCGCGCGACCTCAAGCTCGCCGCGCGCATCGCTCGTGCCGAGCCTGCGGTAGGCGTCTCCGTGCGTCGCGTGCACGACGGCACCGGCGACTCGCGCACCGACGGAATCGACGGTGCGAATGCGCGTCACCGTCTGCGGGAGCGCCGCGCTCGCGAGGTTGGAGGCGCGCGCTTCGGCGATCGCGCTCCGCGCGCTCTGACGCGTGTCGTCGGGCATCGATTCCAGCGGTTTCGCGGCCGCGACGACGCTGGGTTCGACTGCGCTCGCGCTCGCCGCGGGCGCGTTCCGCGCGAGCCCGAGCCACAGCGCGCCGGCGATGCAGACGACTGACACACACGCGAATCCGATGCGAATCGACATGGAGGCTCCGGCGGCGACAGGGTGGCGGCCGCTCGCGCCGGCGAGGCGCACGGCGGCCGCTCGGAGATTCCGTCGCGAGCGCGCGGCCGGGTGCAGCCGTTCCCGCGCGCGTCGGTCGGAGCGAGAGCGCGCGTCCCGCGTTTCGGACACGGCGGCGAGCGCGGTACGATGCGCGGTCCTCCAACCGCCGCCGTTTCCCGACTTCGCCCACGCCCGTGTCCGACACCATCGTCCCCACCCTCAAGCTCGTCCCCGGCCTCGCCGACGTCCCCGTCGTGCAGTCGTCGATTTCCTACATCGACGGCAACAAGGGCATCCTCGAGTACCGCAGCTATCCGATCGAGGTGCTCGCCGCGCGCTCGAACTTCGAGGAGACCTGCTGGCTCTTGCTGTACGGCACGCTGCCGTCGCGCGCCGAGCTCGAGTCGTTCAAGAAGCGCCTCGCCGATCAGCGCGAGCTGCCGGCGCGCACGATCGACATGCTGCGCTCGCTGCCGGGCGCCGGGCATCCGATGCACGCGCTGCAGGCGTCGATCTCGGCCCTCGGCATGTTCAGCCGCAAGCGCGACATCCACAACCCCGACGACGTGGCCGAGGCGTGCTTGCGCATCATCGCGGCGACGCCGGTGCTCGTCGCGGCCTTCGATCGGCTGCGCACCGGCAAGGACTACGTCGCGCCGGATCCGTCGCTCGACACCGCGGCGAATTTCCTCTACATGCTGTCGGGCGCGAAGCCGGACGATTTCGCGGCGCGCGTGCTCGACGTCGCGCTGATCCTGCACGCCGAGCACACGATGAACGCGTCGACCTTCGCGGCGCGCGTCGTCGCGTCGACCGAAGCGGATCCGTACACCGTGTGCAGCTCCGCGGTCGGCGCGCTGACCGGGCCGCTGCACGGCGGCGCGAACGAGCGCGTGCTCGAAGTGCTGCGCGACATCGGCTCACCCGACAAGGTCGAGGCGTGGGTCGAGGCGCAGCTCAAGTCGAAGGGCAAGGTGATGGGGTTCGGGCACCGCGTGTACAAGGTCAAGGACCCGCGCGCGCTGATCCTGCAGGACCTCGCGAAGAAGCTGTTCGAGCGACTCGGCTCGACGCCGATCTACGACGTCGCGGTCGAGCTCGAGCGGCAGGTCGAGAAGCGCCTGGGCCACCGCGGCATCTACCCGAACGTCGACTTCTTCTCGGGCATCGTCTACTCGAAGCTCGGGATCTCGACCGATCTGTTCACGCCGGTCTTCGCGATCTCGCGCGTCGCCGGCTACTGCGCGCACTGGATGGAGCAGATGATCGGCAACAAGATCTTCCGGCCCGATCAGGTCTACACGGGCGGGCACCAGCGCGAGTACGTCGACATCTCGCTGCGCTAGGCGCCGCGCGCGGCGGCGCCTAGCACGCGAGCCGCGCTAGAACACCTGGATCGTCACGACGCTCACCGCCTGCAGTCCGTCGCACGCGATCATCTGGATCGTTGCGCTCATCGGCGCGGTCGCGAATTCCGGCGTGCCGGTGATCGCGCCGGTGCTCGCATTGAGCTCAAGGCCCGTCGGCAGGGAACCGCCGATCATCTGGAACGCGACGAACGCGCCGGCGGGGATCGACGGCAGGTTCGGCGCGATCGCGACGCCGGCGGGATAGACCGGGTTCTGCACCGAGTACGTCAGCGGCGCCGCGGTGATCGACTTCACCGTTGCGTGCAGGGTCTGCCCCGCACCGCCGTAGCCGTTGTCGCAGGTCACCCAGTAGTTCGAGCCCCAATCGGCGGTCTCGATCGGCGTCCCGCTGATCGTTCCGGTCGCCGTATCGAACAGCAGTCCGTTCGGCAGCGGAGGTGAGACTTGCCAAACGCCCGCCGGAATGCCGGGCGATCCGGTCGGCACGTTCGGCGTCATGGTCACGCACGTCGTGAGGTTCATCGGATCCTGCGGGTAGTTGGCCGCCTGCGGACTGACGCCCTTGATCGGCATCGACGTCGAGCTCGACAGCACGAACGCGCCGAGCTGCGTCTGCGGATCGACGCTGTACCCGAGCGCCTGAGCGCGAATCACCTGATCGAGCAGCGACAGGTCGAGCGGGATCGGGAACGTCCACTGGTGCGTGCCGTTGCCGGGGAACGTCGCGATCGGCGCGACCCACAGCGTGCCCCACACGTCGAGGTCGAGGCCGCCGGGGATCCAGCTCGTGCCGAGGATCAACAGCTCCGGCG
Organism: Planctomycetota bacterium; assembly: GCA_004296785.1. GTDB lineage: Bacteria > Planctomycetota > UBA1135 > UBA1135 > GW928-bin9. The sequence goes on along the minus strand of SCVU01000272.1, from coordinate 9,538 downwards.
TGCCCGCGGTCGTGCCGTTCAGCTTGAACGTTCCCGACGTGCCGATGACACCGCCGGTGTCGGTGAGCTGTGGGATCGGAACCGTGGGCGTCCCGAGCGGAGAGAGTGCGACCGGAGAGAGCGCGAGCAAGAGCGAGTGCAGCATCTTCGTGAGCGAGCCGTGATGGGGAGTGAGCGCGCCGGAGGTCCGGCGCCGACGCTCCAGCCTAGCCGAGCGCAAAGGAACGGTAACACCGAGCGCTTGCGCACCGCGCGGCCGTCGGGGCGGCCGCGCCGCGGCCGCGCGCGACCGCGCTAGACTCGGGCGTCCCAGCCGCCGGCCATCGCGCGCCGCCACCGGCGCGGCGCGTCGATGCGCGGGCTTCCAACGAGGATCCCATGACGACGAAACGCAATCTGTCTCTGTTCGCGGCGGGCGCGGCGGTCGCGCTCGTGCCGATCCTGATCGCGGCGCAAGCGGCGCAGTCCGATGCACCGAAGAAGGAGCCGCAGCGCATCGTCGGCAAGACGCTGCTTTCGGTCGACGAGCTCAAGTGGGTGCCGATGCCCGGGCTCGAGGGCGCGCAGCAGGCCGCGCTGTTCGGCGACTCGACGAAGGAAGCGCACCGCATCTTCTACAAGTGGCCGGCGGGCACGAAGGCGCCGCAGCACACGCACTCCGCCGGCGATCGCGGCGTGATCGTGTCGGGCACGCTGTCGCTGGCGGTCGAAGGCGCGCCGCCGAAGAAGCTGCCGCCGGGCTCGTACTTCTCGCTCGCCGCGAACGTCAAGCACGTCACGGCCGTCGAGGGCGATGCGCCGTGCGTGTTCTACATCGAGCGCGAGGGCCCGTTCGACGTCGTGATGGTCGACGAGGCCGGCGCGAAGCGGAAGTAGCGTTCGCGCGCGGCGCGCGAGCGCGCGCTCAGAACTGGAAGTAGATGAAGGACGTCTGTCCTTCGATGATCAGGAACAGGCAGCCGCACAACAGGCCGAGCAGGAAGCCGAGCGCCGGCGTCGGCAACGCGACGACGCGCGCTCGGCACGCCTCGACCCAGCGGTCGGGCAGGAAGTGCGCGATCGCGGCTCCCGCCAGCGCGACCCAGCCCCACACGGCCGCGATGTTCTCGTCGCCGAACTTGCCGAACAGCGCCCGCAGCGAAGCCATGTCCGGCGCGCGGATCAGCGCGCACGTGACGGTCGTGAAGTGGAACGCGAGGAACCAGGACAGGATCTTGCGCGGCGCGGTCGTCGCGTACGGTTTGCCGCCGCGCATGCGCTCGAGCCAGCGCTCGAGGATCAGCGCGGCGCCCTGCGACACGCCGTAGATCAGCCACAGCGTGCTCGCGCCGTGCCACAACCCGATGATCACCATCGTGACCATCAGGTTGAACGCGACCTTGGATTCGCTGCCGCGCGAGCCGCCGAGCGGGAAGAACAGGTAGTCGCGGACCCAGCTCGACAGCGAGATGTGCCAGCGCCGCCAGAACTCGCGGATCGACAGCGCGCGGTAGGGTGCGTCGAAGTTCTCGAGCAGCTCGAAGCCGAACAGCCGCGCGCTGCCGATCGCGATGTCGGAGTAGCCCGAGAAGTCGCAGTAGATCTGCGCGGAGAACGCGTACAGCGCCACCAGGTGCATCAGCGGCGAGTACTGCTCCGGGTGCGCGTACACCGGATCGACGAGGTAGCGCGCGACCATGTCCGCCAGCAGCGTCTTCTTCGCCAGGCCGATCGCGATGCGCCAGATGCCGTCGTGCACCCACGCGCGGTCGAGGCGCGGCCGGAACTCCATCTGCGGCAGGAAGTCCTTCGCGCGCACGATCGGGCCCGCGACGAGCTGCGGGAAGAACGCGACGAAGGTCGAGAAGTCGCGCAGGCTGCGCAGCGGCTGGATCGTGCCGCGGAACACGTCGATCGTGTAGGAGAGGCTTTGGAACGTGTAGAACGAGATGCCGACCGGCACCTTCTCCTTCCACGCGTACTCGCGCAGCGGCAGGTCGGTACCGAGCGCGCGCTGCAGCGGATCCGACAGCTCGGCCAGCCACAGCGAGTACTTGAAGTACGCGAGCAGCAGCAGGTTGCCGAGCAAGCTGCACCACAGGAAGCCGAGCTTCGCGCGCCGCGTCGCCGCCGCTCCGATGCAGCGCCCGATGCCGTAGTCGAGCAGCATCGTGAACAGCAGCAGCCACAGGAACCACGGCTCGAAGGCGCCGTAGTACAGCAGACTGCTGAACAGCAACAACCACGTGCGGACCGCGCGCTGGTTCGCGCACATCCAGTAGATCAGCAGCGTGCTGAGCAGCAGCAGGCCGTAGTGCCACGAGTGGAACGCCATCGCGTCGCTAGTTGCGCGGATGCGCCGCGCGTTCCTTCATCAAGCGCTCGGGCAGTCCCTCGCGAACCATGCTCAGGAAGATCGCGCGCGCGATGAGCTCGTGGCCGATCGACTTCCAGTGCCCTTCGTCGACGTTGTACTTGTCGCGGTCGGTGCCGATCTGCGTGATCGGCTGCAGCATCGAGTAGCTCTCGATCCCGCGCTCGGTCAGCACTTCGGTCAGCACTTCGAGCGGCTCCTCGCGCGGCGTGCCGACCGGCGGCGCGCCCTTGTCCCCGTGGTTCTGCGTGTAGTTCTTCCAGCGCGCCGGGTGGTCCATGTACGGCTCGGGCATCACGACCGCACGCAACTCGACGCCGGCTTCGCGCGCCGCGATTCCGAGCGCGCGCAGCTCGTCGAACGTGCGCTGCAGCGTCGGCTCGATCTCCGGCGGGCGCGGCGCGCGCGACAGCACGAACTTGTCGATCTCCTTCGCGCGCCGGCCCTGGTCGCTCGCCTTCGCGCGGTAGCGCGTGTAGATCGCCGAGTGGGTCAGCGTCTGGTGCAGCAGCGCCGCGGCGGGGTACAGCGGCTCAGGCACCGCGTTCGCGATGTCGATCGGCAGCAGCACCTCGTCGTCGCCTTTGCCGACGTGCACGTAGTGCCGCGTCGACGAGGGGTCGAGCATCATCTGCGAGCCGGGCGAGATCTCCATCAGGATCAGGTCCGGGCGCAGCTCGGGGATCAGCTTCACCGCGCGCCGCGCGGCCTGCACGGCCGAGTATCCGTTGACCGCGCCGTTCAGCACGCGCCAGCGCTCGCCGTACTTCGCCTTGCACAACTGCTCGAGGTACGGCGCCCACACCTTGTCCATCGGCGGACCGCCGTCGCCCGCGCCGAAGAAGCGCGACGCGCCGACGCCGATGACGAGCACCTCGTCCTTCGGCGCGTCGTCGGGGATCTCCGGCGAGCGCATCCCGATCGAGCTGATCGTCGTGACCGCGTCGGTGTAGCCGGGCTTGTTGACCCACGCGAGCTCGGGGTCGCGGGCGAGCGCGCTGCCCGTCAGATCCATCTTCGCGTCGAACCACGCGAGCCCGCGGTCGAACGCGAACAGGCCGACGAACAGGCCGAGCACGACCTTCGCGAGCAACCACAGAATCGGTCCCTTGACCACGGGGATGCGTGGGTCGGTTTCGAGCTCGCTCAGGGACACTGTCGCAAGCTTATCCTGCCGCCGCGCGGAGCATCAACAGGGCCGCAACGCGCGCCGCGCGCGAGCGCGAAGCTCTTTCCGTGCAGCGTCGCGCGAGCACATGGTGGGGATGGCGGGAGTCGAACCCACACGCCCTTGCGGGCTTCGGATTTTAAGTCCGATGCGTCTGCCAGTTCCGCCACATCCCCGTGCGCGTGACGCGCGGCCCGCGTGCTTGCGGCGTGCATGCAGCGCGGCGCGGCCGGCGCAGCATACAACGAGCGCGCGTTCGACGCGCTGGGCGGAACTCGCCGTCCGTCGCGCGCGCCCGACCCGCTCAGCGTTCGATGCCGAGCTCGGCGAGCCGGAACGCGACCGTGTGGCGCAGATCCTCGGCGTACGTCCAGTCGTCGCTGTCGATGTGCACGCACACGTGCGCACGCGCGCCGATCGCGGCGGGCAGTTCGTAGCGCAGCTCGAGCGCCGGCTCGCCGCCGAGTTCGAACGCGCCGAGCTCGTGCTCGTCGACCCACACGCGCGCGCGGCCGCGCAGCTTCCCGCCGGCCAGCCGCTCGCCGCGCAGCACGACCGCGCGGCCGCTCGCGCAGGCCAGCAGCACCGACATGTACGGCGACGCGCGTCCCTGCGGGTCGATGCCGGCGTGCACCTGGCCCGCGCTGATCTGCGTCCACTCCGACGTGTCGATGCGCGGCAGCGCGCTCGCTGCGCGCTCCGCGAGCTCCGGCGCGCGGCGTCCGGCGGCCTCGGCCGCACCGGCGTCGAGCCACTCGGCGCGCGCGGCCGTCGCTTCGTCCCAGGCGGCGGGCGCGAGCGCGGGCAGCAGCTCGCGCTCGCACACGAGCGCGTACAGCGCGCGCGCGACCAGCTCGTGTCCGGCCGCGTTCCAGTGCGGATCGATCTCCGACACGCGGTAGCGCGGGTCGCGGTCGAGCGCGGTGGCGAGCCACGCGACTTGTCGCGGCGGCAGCGCGCGCGCCAAGTACTCGCGCGCGATCGGCTGCAGCCCGGGCCAGTGGAACAGCACGACGTACGGGCAGCGGCGCTCGTGCAGGACCTCGGCGAGCTCGCGCAGCGCGGCGCTCGCCCGCGCGTAGCGCGTGCGGCTCTCCCAATCCAAGCCGTCGGCGAGCAACCCGTGCGCGCCGGCGTGCAGCATCCCCGCGGCGCGCAGCCCGACCAATCCGTCGGCGTGATCGCGCACCTGCGAGCTCGTCGCCGCGAGCGTGCCGAACCCGCGCGCGTCGAACGCGTCCTCGAGGTCGTTGTCGACGCTGACGTGCAGCACGAGGTCGGGCTCGAGCACGTCGAGCGAGCGGCGCAGGTACGCGCACTCGGCCTCGACGTTCCAGCCGGTCATCGCGATGTGCAGGCACTCGACGCCGGCCCCGCGCGTGCCGCGCGCGGCGAGCTCGCGCTCCAGCGCGGCGCCCAGGCGCTCGTCGGCCGCCACGCCGTTGCCGAACACGAAGCTGTCGCCGAGCAGCACGACGCGCAGCAGGCCGGCCGGCTTGGGCACCGCGAAATCGCGCTCGCGCTGCCCGAAGCGGTTCGAGTCGAGCGTGATCGCGCCGCTCTTGCGCGCGCGCAGGTTCGGCTGCAACACGCGGCCGACGTCGGGGTCGGGGAAGCTGTCCCACGCGCCCTCGCCCTGCGCGACCAGCGCGGCGACGGCCGCGTCGGAGACGCTGCGATCGGCGGCCGGGCCGCGCGCGAACGCGCGCCACGCGACGGCGGCGAGCGCGCCGAGCGCGACACCGCAGATGCCGACGGCGACGAGACGCGCGGCACCGCGCGCTGCGGGATCGACTCGTGCGCCTCTCGCGCGCATGCGCGGAGAGCTTCGCGTTCCACGCGGCTTTGCGCCAGTGCCGGGCGGTGCTAGACTTCGCGGCCCTTCGGCGGCGGCATAGCCAAGTGGTAAGGCGACGGATTGCAAATCCGTTATTCCCCGGTTCGATCCCGGGTGCCGCCTCCAATCCTCGTCGCTCTCGCGCTCCTGCGCGTCGCCAACGCAGGTCGAGCGTCCATCCGAGTCGCTGCTCGTCTCACTCGGTCCACGCTGTTCCGCCAAGCAGGACGCCAAGACACGAGCGCGCGGATTCTCCGTTCCAGTCGCTCGCAGTGCTTCGGCGCGTGTCGTAGATTGCTCGCGCGCGTGAGGGGGTTTGGGGGGGCGGTGTGTCGCCAGATCCGGTAGCGCATCGAGTGCGCGCACTTCGTCCTCGAGCGCGACGTGCGTGTACACGCCCATCGTCAGCTCGACCGTCGAGTGTCGCGCGAGTGCCTGCGCCGTTCGCGGGTGCACGCCGGCGCGCGCGAGGTTCGAGCAGAATGCGTGGCGCAGCGCGTGGAAGTCGAACACTCGTCCCTCGTCGTCCTCGTACGGGATCCCTGCGGTGTCGAGATCGGCCCGGAGCATCAGCACCACGCGGCTCGGGGTCGGCATCGCGAACACGGTGCTCGCGGGTAGCAGGTCCGCAAGGAAGCCCGCGAGCTCCTGAGAGGTCGCGGAACGGAGAGGAAGCACGTCCTCGCGTCGGCGCTTGCTGTACGCGGCTCGCACCGTCACGGACGGCGGCTCGGCGTCGAGCCGGAAGTCCATGCGTCGCAGGCTTCGCAGCTCTCTCGCCCGCAACCCGGTCTCGGCCGCGAGCCGGTAGAGCATCGCGCGCGCCGGACCCGACATGCCGAACCGCGTCGGCGCTGTCTGCGCCGCCTCGATCAGCAGTCGGAGCTCGTCGACGCTCGGCGCGCGCCGTCGGTGCCGCCGATCTGTCTGCGCGTTGAGCGCTCGCAGGTGCGCCAACGGAGACTCGCTCGCGCGGCGTTCTTGGATCATCCACCGGCAGAACTGCTGCACGGCTGCGAGGTGGTAGTTCGAGCTCTTCGCGCCGAACCGCACGCGGCGACGGCCCTCCGGCGCGATCAACTCACCGTCGCGCTTGCGCTCGGCCTCCAGGTAGCGCTCGACGGTCGCTGCGCTGATGTCCGTCCAGAACTGGAAGCCGCAGCCGTCCAGCACGCGGCGCACGCGACCAGCGGTCTGCTCGGAGTGCGGCGCAGTGTTGCCGCGTGCTCGGAGCGACGCCTCGAAGTCATCGACGTGCTGGCGCAACGCCTGGGCGGCCGCGACGCGGCGCGGCTCGAGCAACCCGATCGCTGCGAGCCGCTCGCGGAGCCGCGGGAGTAGCCCCTCGATCCAGCGCGTCAGCTCCGGCCCGGGCGACTCCTGCGCGACGCGATTCGACGCCAAGCGCTCGATCTTGCGGCCGAGCTCCTCCGTGGAGGCGCGATCCGTGAAGCCGGGGAGGCGGCGGACTGCGCCGCGGTGGTCGTTGACCTCGACGTACCACTTCGACGACTCGCGTACGCGTCCGCTGCGATCGCGGTAGGTAGCTCGGAAGGTTCTCATGCGCGGTTCCTCTTCTTCGGTGGCCGTGTCGGTGCGAGGTGCAGGTCCAGGAGTTCGGCAAGGCGGTCGAGCACTTCGAGGCTGAGCCCAGCCCGGCCGGACATGAAGCGCGACATCGCGCCCTGATCCAGCCCGAGCGCCTTGCAGATGGCGTAGCGGCTCTGCCCGCTTGCGTCGACCGCGGCTCGTATCTCGTCGGAGAATGCCCTCTTGGTCATGGTGCTTGGCGTTCCTCTAGCTTGCTGCATCCGCAAGCGTTGTCAATATGGCAACTGCTGCGTCGTTCGGCCCGTCTTGCTCGGCGCGGTCGCGGAGTGTGCGCTCTTCTGCGTCGGTTCGCGTCATCCCGCCATCGAACTCGCGGATCGCCGCGCGCTCTGCGAGCGACTCCGGGTCCGTCGAGGACGATGGCGGGGGTTTGCAATCGCCCGCACCGCCCAACCGCCCGGAATCGGCCTCCGCGTGGTGCTGGAGGGCACTGCTCGGCTCGCTCGCGCATGGGCGATCGCGGTCGTCGTTCGCCCCAGGCCCGGCATCCGCCCTGGCCTCCGCGCAGCGGCCGTCGGGCGGTCGGGCTGTCTGGGCGGTGTCCTCGGCGCTTGCTCTGCGCTCGCAACACAGCCGCCAGATGCGCCGCTTGTCCTTCCTGTCCGGCGGCGTGACCTCGATGCCGGATGTCCGGAGCGCAGGTGCAAGTCGGCGGAGCTGACCGCCCAGCTTCTTCGGCGTCCCGGGCCAGTCTCGCGCTTGCGTCGGCTCGCCGAGCTCCTCCAGCAGAGTTCCGGCGGTGCCGCTCCAATCGCCACGCGCGCGGACGAGCTCGACGATTCGTGCTCCGACGGCGTCGCCTTCGATGACCTCGTCCGCGATCCGCGCGCCTTGTGCCTCGTAGCGCGCGAAGGCGTCCGTACCGCGCACCTGGTCGAGCGCGGCCAGCAGCAGCCCGAAGTCCGCCATGCGCGGGAGGGCGCTGCACTTCACGCTCGGGAGAGCGGCGAGCACCTGCGCGAGCAGCTCAAGCAGCGCGCCGAGCACGCGCGGGAGCACGGTGCGTCGAAGCTCCGCGAGCGCGAGTTCCGTTCGCCGCTGCGTGGGGAGGATGCGCGCCAAGTCGATGAGCAGCACTCGATCGCCGAGGTCGCCGCGGAGTGCGCCGGCATCGATCGACGTCAGCATGAACACCCGTTGGAATGCGAGCACTGCCACGCCATCGTCGGAGTAGAGCTCGCGTTTCGGCCACCCGTCGCCAGTGACGCCCTTGCACAGGAGATCCGACCACCAGCCCGGGATCGCGGAGACGTTGTCGAACGCGCTCACCCAGGAGCCCGCCACCGGAATCGCCCACCCTTCGAGGTCGCGCGGTTGCGTGCGCAGCGGCGCCGGCGACGGATCGACCAACTCGACGAGCGTCCGCGCGCTGCTCGACTTCGCCGAACCGTGCTCTCCCCCGAAGAGCAGCACCGGGTGCGGAATGTCTGGGATGTACGCAGCGAGCAGCCATCCGAGCACCAGCGGACGATCGTCGGTCGCGACGTTGAGCAGTTGCCACAGTTCGTCGGTGGTGCCGCCGCCTTCTGGGAGCGGAAGCGGCCCGCCGAGGCCCGTGCGGCGGAACAGCACGGGCGAGCGCTCCAGCACGCGCCAACCGTTCGCGTCGACCTCGATCGCGCGGCCAGCCTCGTCGCCGATGTCGACGATGATCGCGGCACCGTGCCGCGCAACCCGCAGGTGCACCGCCTCCGGCGTGCAGTCACACGACTCGCCGCGCAGGGTGTTGACCGCGTCCGTGAGCGCCGATGCCGACGCCACGCCGTTGCAGTGCTTCCGGTAGTCCCGGGCGAGCACTGCGCGCAGCGCATTGGCGTTGCCGCGCAACGGCAGCGCGATGTTCGGCCCGTCGTTCTCGACCGCGAACGGCTGCCGGTCGGACGCGAGGCCGATGCGATACCGTTGCAGGGCTAGGCGCACGAGCAGCTCGGCCTGCGTCGCCTTTCGTCCAGGCTCCGCCTCCCTCGCGCTCGAGGTCACGCTTGCGAGGAACAGCTTGCCGGCGTTCGCGCACGCGGCTTGGTCGCGCAAGTCGAGCCCGTCGCGCACCCGTGCCTCGAGCCAGGCGCGCAGGTCTTTGGACCCGTGAGGCGGCATCGACCATTGCACGGGCTGCTGCCACTCGCCCGCGATACTTCCGGCCACGCGCCCGGCTCCGTCGCGACCGGGCCAAGCACCGTTCGCCTTCTGATCGTTCTCGCCGAGCACGAGCACCTTGCGGAGTTCGAGCAACCGTGCGAGGTCATCCGCGCCGCCAGAGTTGCTCGGGCGGCCGACGGCCGAGAGTCCGAGCGTGACCGCGGCCGCGACATCGCTCGCGCCCTCGACCACGAGCACCGGGTCGGTCGACGTGGCGAAGTTGGCGGGAACGACGACTCCGCGCTGCGCGCCGGCGGGCGCGCCTTTCCTTCCGTCGACCGCGCGCAGCGAGAGGCCGCAGATCCGGCCACCGCCGTTGCGCTCAGGCAACGAGTACGCGCCGGCGGGGTAGCTCTCGTGCCAGCCTGCGCCGTTTGCGCGCAGCTTCCGAAGGTCGTCGGCGTCCGCCCAACCGACACCGAGTAGTTGC